>CAYVJJ010000142.1:0-7015 GCA_964451655.1 uncultured Mycobacteriaceae bacterium
CGGTGAACAAGCTCGACCTGGTCGACTACTCGCGCGAGGTGTTCGAGCGCATCGATCGCGACTACCGCGCGTTCGCCGAGCGCATCGGGGTGCCCGAGGTGGTCACCATCCCCATGTCGGCCCTGCGGGGAGACAACCTCATCGGTCCCAGCCCCCGCACACCCTGGTACACCGGCCCCTCTCTGATCGAGCACCTGGAGACGGTGCCGATCGAGGACGACCACCGGGCGCGGCCCATGAGGATGCCGGTGCAGTGGGTGAACCGGCCGGACCACGAGTTCCGCGGCTTCTCCGGGCAGATCGTCTCCGGCACAGTCGCTCCGGGCGACGTTGTCCGGGTGCTCCCGTCGGGCCGGCAGAGCACGATCGCGCGCATCGTCACCATGGACGGTGATCTGGAACAGGCGGTGGCGGGGCAGTCGGTCACGCTCACGCTGGCCGACGAGATCGACGTGAGCCGCGGTGACGTGATCGCCTGCGCCGACGCGCCTCCCGCCGTGTCCGACCAGTTCGCGGCGCACCTGGTGTGGCTGGCCGAACAGGAGATGATCCCCGAACGCCCCTACCTGTGCCGGATCGGGACCACCACGGTGCTGGCGCGGATCACCCGTCCCAAGTATTCGATCAACGTCAACAGCCTCGAGCACACGGCCGCGACCACGCTGGCGGCCAACGAGATCGGCGTGTGCAACATCAGCTTCGACCGCCCCGTGCCGTTCGACACCTACGGGGAGGTCCGCGAGACCGGGGCGTTCGTGCTCATCGACCGTATCACCGGGAACACCGTGGGCGCGGCCATGATCGACCACCCGCTGCGGCGCGCCGAGAATATCCACTGGCAGCACGTGGACGTCGACGCGGACGCGCGCACCCGGCTCAAGGGGCACCGGCCGGCGGTCGTATGGCTGACGGGCCTGTCCGGCGCGGGAAAGTCGACGATCGCCAACCTCATCGACCGCGACCTGTACCTGCGGGGCGCGCACACCTACGTGCTCGACGGCGACAACGTGCGGCACGGACTCTGCCGTGACCTGGGATTCACCGAGGCCGACAGGGTGGAGAACATCCGGCGGGTGGCGGAGGTGGCCGCACTGATGGCCGACGCCGGCCTGATCGTGCTGGTCTCGCTGATCTCCCCGTTCCGCGAGGACAGGGAGGCGGCCCGCGAGGCCGTGGGCGCGGACTGGTTCTACGAGGTGTTCGTCGACACGCCGCTGGCCGTCGCGGAGGAGCGCGACCCCAAGGGCCTCTACGGCAAGGCGCGCCGCGGCGAGCTGGTCAACTTCACCGGCATCGATTCCCCCTATGAGGCGCCCGAGACCCCGCAGGTGCACGTGCGCACACCCGACAGCACCGCCGAGGAGGCGGCCGCGCGCGTGGTCGCCGCACTGCGGGACGACGGGGTGGTCACGTAGCAGGGGCAGCGCACACCGCGTGACCGATGCCACCCTTGGCTGAGCAGTCGCGATGGAATGATTCCGTCACGCGGAACGTTCTACCCGACAGTGGCGGCGCCTGCGGGCGGCCGCCTTTACTGCTGGCGGATTGAGGTGGCGGGGTGTACCGCCCGGAGGTGATGCTCGGTGGACAAGCGGGTCGGACACGACGGGGAGTCCTCGGCGGAGTCCGTCCCCGACTCGGTGCGCTGGCGGATCCTGGCGGTACTGCTGGGCGCCATCTTCACCTCGCTCATCAGCGTGAGCATCGTCAACGTGGCGCTGCCGTCGATCCAGACGGGCCTCGGCGCCAGCCAGTCCGACCTGCAATGGGTGCTCTCCGGCTACGCGCTGACCTTCGGCATCGTGCTGGAGGCCGCCGGTCGCGCCGGTGACCTGATGGGCCGCGGCGGCATCTTCATCGTCGGTGTCGCGCTGTTCACCGCGTCCTCCGTGGCGGCGGGGCTGGCGCCCAACGCCGACGCGCTCAACGGCGCGCGGTTCCTGCAGGGCGTGGGCTCGGGACTGATCAACCCGCAGGGAATCGGCATGATCCAGCAGTACTTCCGCGGTCCCGAGCGGGGGCGCGCCTTCGGCTACTTCGGCAGCACCGTCGGCGTCGCGGTGGGCATCGGCCCGGTGCTGGGCGGGCTGCTCATCGGCATCGGCGGCGAAGACCTCGGCTGGCGGCTGACCTTCCTGGTCAACGTGCCCGTCGGCCTGCTCACCATCGCGCTGGCACTGCTGTGGTTCCCGCGCCCGTTGTTCCGCCGGATCCGCGACTCCGTCACCGGCCGCCCGGTGGGGCTGCGCAAGACGACCCGCACGCTCGACCCCGTCGGCGCGACGCTGCTGGGCCTCGCCGTGCTGGCGGTCCTGTGGCCGTTCGTCGAATCCGGCGCCTCCACGATCACCTGGGCGCTGATCCCGGTGGGCCTGGTGCTGGTGTGGGTGTGGGTGCTGTGGGAGCGCCGGTACGCCCGCCGCGGCCACAGCCCGATGGTGGACCTGGGGATCTTCTCCACGCGCAGCTTCTCCCACGGCAGCGTCCTGGTCACCCTGTACTTCATGGGCATGACCAGCATCTGGGTGCTGGTCGCGCTGTACATGCAGGACGGCGCGGGGCACAGCGCGCTGGAGGCCGGTCTCGTCGTGATGCCGGCCGCCCTCATCTCGTCGTTCTCCGCCGACTGGGCGGGCAAGCGCGTGACCCGCTACGGCCGCAAGGTGGTCATCGGCGGACTGCTGTTCGCGCTGGCGGGGCTCGCGCTGAGCACCCTCGTCGTTCTGGCGCACCAGTGGTGGGGCCTGAGCGAATGGTGGCTGATGGCCTCACTGCTGCTCATCGGGATCGGCCAGGGCTCGGTGATCAGCCCCAACCAGGCGCTCACGCTGGCCGACGTGCCGCTGAACTACGCGGGCAGCTCCGGCGCGATCATGCAGACCGGCCAGCGCATCGGCACCTCCGTCGGCATCGCGGTGATCACGGCCCTCGTGTTCAGCATGGTCGACGTCGCCTCGTGGGACATCGCGATCCCCGTCGGGTTCGCCGCGGTGGCCGTCATGGTGGCGCTGGCGCTCGCGGTGGGCGTGAAGGACCAGCGCGACAGAGTGCGCGCGGAGCGGATGGAGGCGGACGGGTCCGCGGCCCGGGTGCGCGCACGCTGAACGAGGGACGAGGTCGGCAGGGGACGTGCGGGACGCCGGCGCCCTCCGCTACAGCCAGCGCACGAGGCCCAGGACGAACAGCGCGAGGGTGAGCACCCCGATGGCGGCGCGCAGGGCGGCGGCCGAGCGGCTCCCCTGCGCGACGTGCCGGTGCAGGTGCGCGTCGCCGGACTCCTCGGCGCGGTGGCGCAGCACCGTCATCCGGCGGGCCTGGACGATGCCCCAGCCGAGCGCCGCGGCCAGCGCGGCCGCCACCACGGTGAGCGCGGTGCTCAGCCCCGTCCACGGGGCGGTGCCCAGCAGAACGGCGCCGGCGACGAGCCCGATGAGCAGCACAGTCGTGGCGAAGATCCCGTAGGCGCGGCCGAACGCGCGGAAGAACGCGACCCGCGCCATCGGTTCCAGGGTGGCGGAACTGATCCGGGCCACGAACACCACCGTCACCATCCCCCCGATCCACAGGCACGCGGCGAGGATGAGGATGCCGCACAGGGTGTTCTCTGCGCCGGGGGACAGGCTGGTCATCGCGCTCCGTTCCGTGTGGATATGCATCCGGTTTTACCACGGCATCAGGCGCGGAGCGGGCGCACGCGGGTGCGGGACTGTTAGCGTCGGGCCATGAGCGGAGCAGCGATGAGCATGGGGATCCGGTCGGCGGCAGTGCTGTCCGCGGGGGTGATCGCGCTGGGCGCGGCGGCGTGCTCGTCCTCGGAGGACGGCGCGGCGCAGGCGACGGGCCGAGCGGCGGGCACGGCCGCCACCGCGCCGGCCGCGACGCAGCAGCCCACGCAGCAGGGTGGGCAGACCGGCGGGGCCCCGGCCGGGCAGCCGCAGCAGGGTTCCTCGGGTACCGCGCTGCATTCGCTGGTGCTCAATGGCGAGGACCAGTCCACGCAGTTCCCCGATATCCGCTGTGACCACGAACGCGACGAGGGCTTCCCGCAGATCGAGCTGGAGGCGAAGGACCGGCAGGCCGACAGGCAACTGCAGGTGGAGATCGTCATGTCCGATCCGCCGAAGCTGGACGATTTCGAGCTGGAGCAGGGCGCCGATGAATGGCAGGCCTCGGACGGCGATCGTGCCGGCGCGCAGATCACGGTGGACGGGCAGAAGTACCACGTGTCGGGGCCTGTGACGCAGGACGACACGGGCGCCGCCGGCACGATGGACGTGGAGTTCACCTGCGGATGATCCGCAGCCCCTCCGGCGGGGCCGCGGCCTGAGAGCGGGCCGGCGGCGTCAGGCCGGCCCGATGCGGAGCATCCGCCCCATGGTGCCCTGCCAGTACACGCCCGGCCCGTCCGCGTCGCCCGGGCGCGGTGCGACCGTGCCGGTGAGCTCCATCGGCTCGTCGACCGGCGCGGTGCCGACGTACGAGCGCGTCACCTCGTCGCCCGTGTCCGCGTCCACCGCGGTGTAGAACACCGGCCCTGCCTTTTGCGGTACCCCGCTGATCAGGGCGTCGCCCACGGTGCCCCCGCCGGCCGGCGACGCGGGCGCGTCCGCGGACTGCGCCGGCAGCGCGGGGCCGTCACCGTAGGCCAGGCCGTGGATCAGGCGGTCCTCGGTGGTGGCCTTCGGCAGCGTCGCCGTGCGGGTGGTCGAGGTCCACTGCCGCGTGCACGAGACGCCGTCGGTGACGATCGACGTCATCCCGCCGTGGTACGGGGCCTGCGCCGGCACCGACGGCCCGTCGACGGCCATCGGCACGTACTGGAACCCGTACGTGTTCGCGATGATGAGCGACCACTGTCCGCCGCCCTCGGATTCGAGCGCGATGGGGGAGTTCTCGGATTGGGCCGGCCCCTCGATCAGCCGGCCGTCCGGGGCGGCGGTCTCCGGGTGCAGCGTCGTCGCGAACGCCGGCATCTTGCAGAGCACGCCGCCGTCGGTCCGGTCGAGCACGAAGAGCGTCGACCGGTCCGCCGCGTCGAGGTAGGCGACGTAGTCGTCCTGGCCCGGCCCGAAATACGTGGGCGTGGAGCCCGAACCGTGGCTGAGCATCCCGGGGTGGCGGGCCGCGCTGCGGTCGTAGGCGCGCCGCCAGACGGTGTGCGGCTGCCCGTCGTCGTCCAGGGACACCTCGTAGAGGGCGTGCGTGGTCATCACGGAGGCGCCGCCGGGGCGGACGGTGATGCCGTTGGAGATGCGCTCGCCGGCAGTGCGGCCTGCGTCGGCCGGCAGGTCCAGGACACGCCCCGAGTCCTGGTCGTCGGGGCGCACGGTGCCGACCTTCGCGTCGACGGTGACGAACCAGATGCGCCTGTCCGACCCCGGCGCGAGCCCGGTGACGTGGTCGTCTCCGCCGACGAGCGGGGAGAGGTCGGCGAGCACCTCGTCGGTCAGGCGCCAGGCGCCGGACGCGTCGCGGACGTGCCCCACCGCGTGGAGGACCGTGTCACCGTCGGCGACGATGACACGGTCCTGGTCATCGAGGTACCCGTACACGCCGCCGAGCAGCGCGCCCTTCGGCAACTGCTTCCGGGCGAGGGGCTGCGCGGTGACCGGGTCGAGCAGCACCACCATGGGCGGCGTGAACTCGAGCGGATCGGTGCCGACATACGCGGTGCACAACGCCACCGGCATCCCGTCGCCGCCGACGAACACCGACGAGCATGTGCCGCCGGGAATCGAGGCCCGCACGTCGGTCCCGGCCCCGGGGCCCCTGCCGGGGATGGTGTCGGTGGAGTAGATGTCGCCGTGCACGGTGGCGGTGCCGAGCGGGCCCAGGCCGGGCGAGCCGGGGCCCGGCGTCCAGGGTGCCGCGGCCGCCGGTGCGGCGAACATGACCGCTGCCAGCGCGGTCGTGACTGCAGCAAGCCCCCGGGCGATGCCCGCCGGCCCGATCGGTCGTCGGCGCATTCCGCCCCCGGTGCTCGTCGATGCCTGTGACGGCGCTGTCCTGGGACAGCGTCCTCACACAACCTATGGGCGGGGGCACGGAAGTGCAATAGGTCACATGGACGCTTGTGCAACGGCTTGCGCGGCGGCACCGCGGGATCTCGCGCGCAGGCCGTAGTGCGCGCGTGTGCGATTCTGGAGACCGTGGGACGGCCGGACCGCGCCGAGGCCGCCCGCGTGTGCAACGCCCCGGAAGGACGACCGCCGATGCCTGCAGACCGTCACCGCACAGAGGTCCCGACCGCAGAGACGGGTCCGCCGCTGACCGGCGCATCGTGGCGCACCGACCTGTTCGACATCCCCGCGTACCTGCGGTGCATCGGGCTCGACGCGGCGCCGGCCGCCGATCCGCTGCCGGAACTGCTCGCCGCGCTCCACGAGGCGCACGTGCGCGCATTGCCGTTCGCGAACCTCGACGTGCTCCTGCGCAGCCACCCGGGAGTCGCGCCGGACGCGGTGCAGGACCAGTTGGTGCGGCGCGGCCGCGGCGGCTACTGCTTCGAGCACTCCCAGCTGTTCGCGGCGGCGGCCGAGTATCTCGGTTTCCCGGTGCAGCGGGCTCTGGGCAGGGTGCGCACGCCGGTCAACACACGCACGCACATGACGGTGATCGTTGCGTCAGGCGGGCGGAAATGGTTGTGCGATCCGGGCTTCGGCTACAGCCTCCTGCGCCCGCTGCCCCTGGAGGACGGCGCGGAGCAGGATCTCGGCGGCAGGGCGGCGCGGCTCGAACGGCGCGACGGCCCGGTGCCGGTCTGGGTGCTCAACCGGGACGGGTCACCGGAGCATTACACCGACGAACTGCCGGTGCAGCCGGTGGACGTGCGCGCGGGGCACTTCGTCACCGCCGGGGAACCGCACTCGCCGTTCCGCTCGCATCTGATGGTGATGCGTCACATGCCGTACGGCCACGTGACCGTCACCGAGGGCGCCCGCACCGTCCGGGCCGCCGGCAAGGCCACCGAGCACACGGAGATCACGGTCGCCGAGGTGATCGACGGCGTGCGCGA
>CAYVJJ010000143.1:0-1540 GCA_964451655.1 uncultured Mycobacteriaceae bacterium
TCGCGGTAGATGAAGATGGCGTCCGGCAGCGACCCCGCATACCAGCTGTCGCGCTCGGTCAGGGCCACGCCCTCGTAGAGCCCCAGCAGGTCCGGCTCCTCCTCGTTGCGCGCCTCCACGAGCACGACCACGTTGTCGACCGCGGCGATGAGCTTCTCCGGCAGGGTGTCCAGCGCGTCCGAGACGAGCTCCTCGAAACGCTCCTCACTGATGCGTATGGCCACGGCGCCTCACTCGCCCGGCGGTACCGGCACCGGCGAGGGCACCGTGCGGCCCGGCGGCGGCAACGGCTGGGGCTCCGGCGGCTTGCCGTCGATGGTGAGCGGCCCCTTGGCGGTGCCCGTCAGCACGGCGTACGAGCCCTCCGACTTGCCGAAGCCCACCGTGCAGTCCACCCGGCGGCTGCCCGCCAGCCAGCTCGGCAGCGTCTGGGTGTTCCAGTAGACGGTGAGGGTGCTGTTGTGCAGGGCGTCCGGACCGCCCAGGTAGTCCTCGCTGATCTTGCGGCACGTGTCGCCCAGGAACGTGTCCTGGTCCTCCAGGGACGGCCAGGCGTCCGGGAACTTCTGGCCCAGATCCACCTGGCCGGTGACCTCCACCGCGTGGTCGGTGGCGCAGTCCACCGGGTCCGTCGGCAGACCGTTCTTGATGCCCAGGCAGGTGCCCGGCGCGTGCACCCGCGACTGGTCCTGGCCGGCGACCGCGCCCGTGATCGGCCGGAAGGTGGTGCCGTCGACGCCCGTCTCCTGCAGCCCGCACAGCACGGTGCGCTCGCCGCCCGACCAGCCCTTCTCGCCCGGGTGGATCAGACCGACGGTGAAGCGGCCCGACGGGTCCAGCTTGCCGCCCAGGTAGCGGTCGGCGGCGGGAGCACAGACCGAATCGCGCAGCATGGCGTACCGCTGGGCGTCGGTGACCTGCGCGTGCGGCCCGAACTCGCTGCTGGGGAACTTGCTCAGGTCCACGCGCTCGACCACCTCGAACAGGTGCGGCTGCGCGCAGTCCACCTGGGTGATCTCCGGGTTCGCCTGGTCCTCCCACATCAGGCAGGTCCCCGCCTTCGCGTCGGCGAACGCGGGACCTTCCGCCGAGCCGGTCTTCAGCGGGGCGTCGCCCGCCTCGGCCACCGACGACTCGTCCGACGAGCCGAAGACGCTGTCCAGGTTGCCGGTGCTCACCAGCGTGATCACCGCGGCAGCCAGCGAGCCGAGCGCCACCAGGATCAGCGAACGGCGCAGGTTCTGGGCGGTGAGCAGGGGGTGGGGGCCCTCGTGGTCGTCGGCGGACCCGTCGTGTGCGGCCGGATCGTCCCCCGCCGCATGGTCCCAGGCCTCGCCGTCGGCGGGCGGCCGGTACTCGTGCGGGTCGCCCGCGGCCGCGCCGGGCTCCACGTCGTAGCTGTTGTCGTAACCGCCGTCGCCGTAACCGCCGGCGGCATCCTCCGCGGACGGTTCGTCGTACGGCGCCGCAGCGAACGCCGGCAGATCCTGCTCGTCGTAGACGGCGGTCTGCGGGTACGAGTCCTCCGTGTACGGGCCCT
>CAYVJJ010000143.1:1640-6990 GCA_964451655.1 uncultured Mycobacteriaceae bacterium
CCTGTCCGTACGCGTCGTCCTCGGGGTAGTCGCTGTACCCGGCGTGCTCATCGTCGGCCTCCGGGGCGTCCGGGGGCGCGTACTCGCCCGCCGGGTGTGCGTCATCGACGCCCGGCGCGGCGGACTCGGCTTCTGGTGCGGCGGGGGCGCTGGCATCGTGATCAGCGGCACCGCGACGGCGGCGGAAGATGGACATCGCACACAATGATGCCTGGTGCGCGTCGATATTGCGCACGGGAGCCGCCGATTGCCCGCCGGAGACCGCATCGCCGCCGGTCCGAGGCGCGGGCGACGGGGGCGGCAAGTAAGGTTCTGCGGTGTGATTGACCTGAAGTTCCTTCGTGAGAACCCCGAGGCCGTGCGCCGGTCCCAGCGCACCCGCGGCGAAGACCCCGCACTGGTGGACACGCTGCTGGAGGCGGACGCCGCCCGCCGGTCCGCGATCGCCTCGGCGGACTCGCTGCGGGCCGAACAGAAGGCGCACGGGCGCAAGGTCGGCAAGGCCACGCCGGAGGAGCGTCCCGCCCTGCTGGAGCACGCCAAGGAACTGTCCGCCGCGGTCAAGCAGGCCGAGGCCGACGAGGCCGCCGCCAAGGCCGCCCTGGACGAGGCCCACCGCGCCATCTCCAACGTCGTGCAGGACGGGGCCCCGGCCGGCGGCGAGGACGACTACGTGGTGCTCGAGCACATCGGCGAGCCGCCCGCCATCGCCGAGCCCAAGGACCACCTGGAGCTGGGCGAGACGCTGGGGCTGATCGACATGGCGCGCGGGGCCAAGGTCTCCGGCTCGCGCTTCTACTTCCTCACCGGCAACGGCGCGCTGCTGCAGCTGGGGCTCCTGCAGCTGGCGGCGCAGAAGGCCGTGGCGGCCGGATTCACCATGATGATCCCGCCGGTGCTCGTGCGCCCCGAGGTCATGGCCGGCACCGGATTCCTGGGCGCGCACTCGGACGAGATCTACCACCTGGAAGAAGACGACCTGTACCTGGTCGGCACCTCGGAGGTCCCGCTGGCCGGGTACCACGCGGACGAGATCCTGGACCTGTCGGACGGGCCCAAGCGCTACACCGGCTGGTCCTCCTGCTTCCGGCGCGAGGCCGGCAGCTACGGCAAGGACACCCGCGGCATCATCCGCGTCCACCAGTTCGACAAGGTGGAGATGTTCAGCTACTGCCGTCCCGAGGATGCCGACGCCGAACACCAGCGGCTGCTGGGGTGGGAGAAGGAGATGCTCGCGGCCGTCGAGGTGCCCTACCGGGTGATCGACGTGGCGGGGGGCGACCTGGGCAGCTCCGCGGCGCGCAAATTCGACTGCGAGGCCTGGGTGCCCAGCCAGAACACCTACCGCGAGCTCACCTCCACGTCCAACTGCACCACCTTCCAGGCGCGGCGTCTCAGCGTGCGCTACCGGGACGAGGACGGCAAACCGCAGATCGCCGCCACCCTCAACGGCACC
The DNA here is from genome assembly GCA_964451655.1 of uncultured Mycobacteriaceae bacterium. Taxonomy (GTDB): domain Bacteria; phylum Actinomycetota; class Actinomycetes; order Mycobacteriales; family Mycobacteriaceae; genus Tomitella. Next base: position 3,097 of record CAYVJJ010000143.1, read on the forward strand.
CTGGCCACCACCCGCTGGATCGTCGCCATCCTCGAGAACCACCAGCAGCCCGACGGCTCGGTGCGCGTGCCCGCCGCGCTGCAGCCGTTCGTGGGCACCGACGTGCTGCGGACGGACTGAGCGGGGCCCCGGTGCGACGCGCGAGGCTCCGGCTGCAGGCACTCGCCGCGGCGGCGGCGGTGAGCCTGCCGCTGCTGGCCGCCGGGTGCTCGAGTGACAGCACCGCGCCGTCGCCGGCCACGGGGACGGCCACGAGCGCGGCCGCCGGTTCCACCAGTGCAGCGGCGCCCGGGGCCGGGGACGCGGGCGTGCACCTGCTCGGCTCGGTGACCGTGCCCACCGGCATGCGCTTCGAAGGGACCACGGTGGGCGGGCTCTCCGGCATCGACTACGACCCGGACAGCGGCCACTACGTGGTGATCAGCGACGACCGCGGCGCGCACGGGCCCACCCGCGCCTACACCCTGGACCTGCCGATCGACGGGCAGGGCCGGCCCGGACAGCCCCGATTCCTGTCGATGATCGCGCTGCGCGGCCCCGACGGCCCCTACGCGCCGGGCACCACCGACACCGAATCGGTGCGCTGGGCCCCCGGCGGCGGCCTGGTCTACGGCAGCGAGGGCGACACCACCGGCACCCTGACGCCGTTCCTCCGCTCGTCGACGGCGGACGGGTCCTTCGAACGCGACTACCCGCTGCCGGCGGCGTACGTGCCCGAGACGAGCCCCGCCGGCGACCAGGTGCGCGGACTGCGCGAGAACCTCGGCTTCGAAGGCCTGGCGCTGTCCCCCGACGGCCGCACGATCTCCGCGATCACCGAGAACGCGCTGGTCCAGGACGGGCCCGAGGCCACCGCCCACACGCCCAGCCCCTCGCGGCTCCTGCAGATCGACCGCGCGAGCGGGGACACCATGGGCGAGTACGTCTACATGACCGACCCGCTGCAGACCTCGGGCGGAGTGATCGGGCCGTCCGTCGCGGGCGTCTCGGCGATGATGCAGACGGGGCCCACCACCTTCCTGACCGTCGAACGCAGCCTGGCGTTGCCGCGCGGGTTCGTCGACACCGTCTACCTGACCACCACCGACGGTGCCGACGACGTGGCCGGAGCCGGGAAGCTGCCGCCCGCGCGGCCTATGGACAAGACACGGGTGTTCCAGGCGGACGGCACGCTGGGCAACGTCGAGGGCATCACGTGGGGGCCGCGGCTGCCCGGCGGCGGGCGGACACTGGTGCTGGTGGAGGACGACAACTTCGGGCAGGTCGGGTCCACGGCGTTCCACGTGCTCGCGGTGGGTGACGACGCCGGATTCTGAACCCCGCGTGCACCATCGCGCCGCGCACAGGATGATGAAGCCATGACCGAGACCGTTGTGGTGGGCGTGGACGGATCGTCCAATGCGCGCGTGGCCCTCGACGCCGCCGTCGAGGAGGCACGGTCGCGGGGGGCGCCGTTGAAGCTGGTGTCCGCCTACACCGCGCCCGTGGTGCGCCGCCGCAGCGTGTCCGCCGAGTACCAGAAGGTACGGCGCCGGGAGGCGGACGACGTGGCGGAGGAAGCGGCCGCGCACGCGCGGGGCGCCGGAATCGAGGTGACCACCGACGTGCGGGCCGGCGACCCCTCTTCGGTGTTGCTGGAGGAGTCGCGCACCGCGTCCTTGCTGGTGGTGGGGGCCCGAGGCCGCGGCGGGGTGCTGGGCAGGCTCCTCGGCTCCGTGGCGGCGTCACTCCCCGCGCACGCGGCGTGCCCCGTCCTGGTGGTGCCGCAGCACACCGAGCGCGCGGTCGACGGACTCGAGGACTTCCGCGGCCGCGTCGTGGTCGGTGTGGACGGCACCGGCGCCACCGGCCCGGCCCTGTCCGCGGCTGCCGACACGGCCCGGCGGCGGAAGCTGCCGCTGGCGATCGTGGCGGTGGCGGGGGCCGGGTTCACCCGTTCACCGGCGGACAAGGCCGACGGGGGCGCATCGGCGGCGCGCGACGTGCTGGCGTCCTGCCGGGACGGCGTGCACTCCACGCACCCGGGGCTCGACGTCACCGCACACCTGCGCGAGGGCACCGCCGCGAACGTCCTCGCCCAGATCTCCACCGCCGCCGAGATGCTGGTGGTGGGCGCGCGGGGCAGCGGGGGAGTCGCGGGGATGCGGCTCGGCTCGACCGCGCACGACCTCCTCGGCCACGCGCACTGCCCGGTGCTGGTGGCGCGCTGAAGCCGGGCGGACGACGGCCGGGTGATGCGGGGCCGCCCCCTGCCGCGGTCAGCGCAGGATCATGCCGGTGGTCGTGCCCGAAGCCAGCAGGGCGCCGTCGCTGTCGCGCAGCTCGCCACGGGCCGTGGCGGTGCGCCCGCCCCTGTGCTCCACGTGGCCGACCGCCCGCACCGGGCCCGTCTCCTCGGTCACCCCGCGGATGAACCGGATCGTCAGGTCCAGCGTGGTGAAACCCTCGCCGGGCTCGAGGGTGCTCTGGATGGAGTAGCCCATCGCCGAGTCCAGCCACGCGCTCAGGACCCCGCCGTGCACGCCGCCCACCGCGTTGTACTGGTACTCGCCCGGGATCGCCTCCAGGGTCACCGAGCCCGGGGCCAGCGCCGCGATCCGGAAATCCAGCGTGCCCCCGGACGGCGGATACGGGATCTCCCCGGACTGCAGGCGCTCCATGAACTCCAGGCCCGAGAGCCCTTTGCGCGCCTCCGCGATGGCGGCGGGGTCTGCCCACGTGTGCGTGCGTGAGTTCTCAGCGGTCACCGGGTCTCCTTAGTCTGCGGCTGCCGGGATGCCTGCGCCGGCCGCGGCGCGTCCCCTCCGTACCGTACGACGGATCGGCGCGGCGCATCCGCGGAGTTATCCACAGGCGTACCGGCGCAGGCGGCCCCCATCCGGCAGGCTGGCCCGCATGGGGGACGGGACGGGGGACGGTCCGCGGTGGATCCGGACGCGCGCGCAGCTGCTGCAACAGGAATCACGGTCCACGATCGCCCGCCGGTGCCGGAGCGGTGAGTACCTGCAGGTGATGCGCGGGGTGTACGCGGACGCCGAGCCGCGCGGGGTGGGCCGCTGCCGCGCCGTGAGCCTGTGGCGGGCGGACGCGACGTTCAGCCACACCACCGCGGCCTGGCTGTGGGGGCTGATCGACGAGCCCGGGCAGGTGCACATCACGGTGCCGCGGACGATGAGCCCTGAGGCACCGCGATGGCTGACGATCCACCGGTACGACCTTCCCGCTCCGCACTCCTGGGTGCTCGACCTGCCCGTGGTCGACCGCGCCAGGGCCGTGGTGGAGAGTCTCCCGCTGTTGGAGCGTGCACAGGCCGAGCGGCTGGTGGACGAGTGCTCCCCGACCGACGAGGACCACCGGCGGCTCCTGGACGTGTGCCACGAGGATGCGGGCCGTACCGGTGTCGTGCGGGCCCGCGCGATCGTGCACGGGGCCGTGCGCAGAACCGCATCGGAAGCGGAGCGGGTGCTGGCCCGGGAGCTGGCGCGCCGGGGCTACCGGCTGGCATGCAATGAGCCTGTGGGGCCCTGGTTCGGCGACTTCGTGGATGAATGGTCGCGGGTGATCGTCGAGGTCGACGGGAGGGGGCCGCACAGCGAGCGCAGCGCGTTCCGTAACGATCGGCGCCGGCAGAACCGCCTGCTGCTGGACGGGTGGCTGGTGCTGAGGTATGCCGCGGAGGACGTGTTCGAGGATGTGCGCGCTGTCGCGGATGAGGTTGTGGCGACGGTGGCGCGCCGCCGACGGTCCCGGCGGCACAGTCCGTACCGACCGTGACGCAACGTGGTTCTGACACGAATCGGCCACGATCATGCGCTGCGACGGCCGGAACCTGACATCGCAGCCGGGAATCGTGGTCGGTGCGTACCAAACGGCGCGTGTCAGAACGCCTGTGCA
>CAYVJJ010000144.1:0-6960 GCA_964451655.1 uncultured Mycobacteriaceae bacterium
CGCGCACCGCCCCCTCGCAGTGCCCGCAGGACATTCCGGTGACGGCGTATTCGACTGTGCGCATGGCGGGTCCTTTCGTCGGGTTGCGGTCTTCCCCTTCGTTCTACCCCTAGGGGGTATGAAGTCAACATACCTATAGGGGGTATATCGGTCAACTGTGGTGCGGAGCGTACTCGTGCCTCCGCCGCTATTCCCAGGGAACTGCCAGCCGCCGTCCAGGCCGTTCGGAGGTGCGGACAGTTCACTGGATCGCGGCCACGGAACGCCGGCGTTCAACCGGCAGGCCGTGCGGCGTGCACCGGCGGAACTGGTGCACCGGCGGAACCGGTGCACCGGCCGGCGAACGGAAGGAGGACCATGCCCGGATACCACAGCCTGCGCGTGTTCAACCGTTATGAGATCAAGTACTTGGTCGACGAGCGGTACGTGCCGCGACTGCGCGACGAGCTCCACGCACGGTTGGACGCGGATCCGTATTCGGGCACGGGCGGGTACCCCGTCGCCTCCCTCTACTACGACACCGCCGATCTCCGCTTCTACTGGGAGAAGATCGAGGGCCTGCGGTTCCGGCGCAAGCTCCGGCTACGGCTCTACGGCGATCCGGAGGAGTGCGACGAGACGGCCGACGTGCACGTGGAGATCAAGCAGCGCGTCAACCGGGTGACGCAGAAGCGGCGCCTGGCGCTGCCGTACGGCGATGCGCTCGCGTGGCTCGACGGCGGTGTGCGGCCCGGGCACGATGCCGCGGACCGGCCCTTCGTCGACGAGGTGACGGCCTTCGTGGGCAACCTCGACCTGCGCCCCATCGCCACCACGTCCTACCTGCGGGAGGCCTACCTGGGGCGCGACGCCGACGCGGGTCTGCGCGTGACCGTCGACCACCGGGTGCGGGGCCGGGACCGCGACTTCCGGTTCGGCCCCGGCTACAGCGCGGGTCAGGACCGCCGGACGGTGCCGCCCGGCGCGGCCGTCGTCGAGGTCAAGGCCAATGAGCGCATCCCCTACTGGGTGGCGGACATGACGGCCCGGCGGGACATGTCCGTGGTCCGCCTGTCGAAGTACTGCCGCACCGTCGAGGCCTTCGGGCTGGCGCCGCGGTCGCGTATCGGCATGGCGGAAAGGGCGTTTCTCGCAGGCCGGACCCCCGTTCCGCTCTGACCGGGCCGCCCCGGGCGCCGGCGGCAAGACGGGCGCGGCGCGGCGGGCCGGAGTCCACGAACGGATCACAACCACGACGACGGAAGAGACATGAACTTCGATATCCAGGATCTGAGCGGCACCTTCACGGTATGGGACATCGTGATGTCCCTCTCGCTGTCCTTCGTACTCTCGGCGGTGGTCGCCTGGGTCTACCGCAGGACGCACAAGAACGTCTCCTACAGCCAGTCCTACGTGCAGACGCTGGTGCTGTGCGGCATGGTGATCGCGCTGATCATGCTGGTGGTGGGGTCCAACATCGCGCGGGCCTTCGCCCTGGTGGGCGCCCTGTCGGTGATCCGGTTCCGCAACGCGGTCAAGGAGACCCGCGATGTGGGGTTCATCTTCCTGGTGATGGCGATCGGCATGACCACGGGTACCCGCTTCTACCTGCTGGCCGTGGCGGCCACGGCGGCCATCTGCCTGGTGCTGCTGCTCATGCACCGGTTCAGCTGGTTCTCGCTGGACGTGCAGCGGCAGGTGGTCAAGGTGCAGGTGCCGCCGGACGCGGAGTTCACCGCGCGCGTCGAGGACGTGCTGGTGCGCAACTGCTCCGAGTTCGAGCTGGTGTCCACCGAGGCGGTGCGCTCCGGCGCCCTCACGGAGCTCTACTACACGGCACGGCTGCGCAAGGGGCACGAACCGAGCGCGCTGATCGAGGAGCTCTCCCAGGTGAACACGGGGCAGCGCGTGACGGTTCTGACCGGCTACGGCCAGACCGACGTGTGATGGGCCCCGCCGCTCCGCGCCCATCGCGGATCCGCCGGCTGATCCGGCGGATCCCCGCTCGGCTGCGCATCAACTGGAAGCTGCCCGCGGCCCTTGCGGTGCTCGTCGCCGTAGCGGCGCTGGTGTTCGGCGGCGTGCGCGTGAGCCCGATGATCACCGGGCACCCGACCGTGGCGGCCGCGGAGATCACGCAGGACATCGAGGGCGCCGCGGACCTGTTCGACGACTCGCGGCAGCACACGGTGGATGTGCGGATCCCCGACGCCGAATACCAGCGCATGGTGGACGCCTATGTGGACGACGGCGAGAAGAAGTGGGTGAGCGCCACCGTCACGATCGACGGGGTGACCATCGAGGACGTCGGTGTGCGCCTGAAGGGGAACTCGACGCTCCGTGCGCTGCGCGGCGGCGCGGGGATGCCGGGGCAGGGCATGCCCGGCGGCGGACCTCCCGGGGCCGGTCCCGGCCAGGACGGTCAGGCCCCGCAGGGAGGTCAGACCCGGCAGGCCGGACAGGCACCGCCCGCAGACGGGGATGCGCAGGACGGTCAGGCCGCGCAGGGCGGTCAGGCCCCGCAGGGAGGCGGTCCGGCCGGAGGCGGCCCCGGGGGCATGATGACGTCCGCCGTGCAGATGAGCACGGACGATCCCCAGTCGCTGCCGGTGCTGCTGAGCTTCGACAAGTATGTCGAGGGCCGTGCCTACCAGGGGATGACGGAGCTGGCGGTGCGTCCCGGATCCCCGGTGGTCAACGAAGCGATGGCGCTCTCGCTCACCGCGGACTCCGGCCAGGTGTCGCAGCGCTACGCGTACGCGGTGTACTCCGTCAACGGGAGCGCGACCACCACGCGGCTGCTGCTGGAAGTGCCCGACGACTCCTATGTGCAGCGGATCACCGAGTCGGACTCCGGGCTCGGCGTCCAGGGGTATCTCTACAAGGCTGATGCGACCTCCCGCTTCGCCTACGTCGGCGAGGACCAGTCGGACTACTCGGACCAGTTCACGCAGATCAACGCGGCCGACGCGGGCAACCTGCAGCCGGTGATCGACCTGCTCCGGTGGGTGGATCAGGCGAGTGACGACGAATTCGACGAGCACCTGGCGGACCATGTCGACGTCGAGTCGCTCGCCCGGTACATCGCCACCCAGAACCTGCTGGTCAACAGCGACGACATGGCGGGGCCCGGGCAGAACTACTACCTCTGGTACGACCTCGGATCGGACAGGTTCACCGTCATCTCCTGGGACCTGAACATGGCGATGACCGGCGCGACGGACGCCGGCCCCGACGACACCGTCTCCATGGGCGGCGGCGGGGCCGGGCCGGGACGGGCCGCCGGAGCACCGCAGGCCGCCGGAGCACCGCAGGCCGCCGGCACACCCCCCGCGGGCATGCCCGTTCCGCCGGACGGCGCCGGGGACGGCGCTCCCGCCATGGGCGGCAATACGCTCAAGGCGCGCTTCCTGGCGTCGGACGCGTTCTCCGGGATATACCACCGGGCCTATTGGGACCTGTACGACCGGATCTACGGCAACGGGCACGCGGCCGACGTGCTGGACGGGCTGGCGTCGTCGATCCCGACCAGCGACGCCCTGACCGCCGACACGCTGTCCGGCGACATCGGCACGATGCGCGAATGGATCGCGCAGCGGGCCGCCTCGCTCGCCGACCTGCGAGATGCCTGACGGCGCCGGCCCACGCGTTCCGTTCACAGCGGATTCCCAGCGAACTCACAGCGTCGTGCCCGGTCCGGGGTGCACGATCGGGGCGATGAGTGAGGATTGTGCTGATGAGTGCTGACGGTGCGGGCGCCGAGGGCCGGATCCTGGTGGTGGACGACGAGCCCGGCATCTGCGATCTGCTGGCGGTCAGCCTCAAGTTCCAGGGCTTCGCGGTGCAGACCGCCCCGGACGGTGCGGCCGGCCTGGACGCGGCCCGGCGGATCCGTCCGGACGCGGTGATCCTGGATGTGATGATGCCCGGGATGGACGGAGTGGGGCTGCTGCGCCGGCTGCGGGCCGACGGGATCGACGCGCCGGTGCTGTTCCTCACGGCGAAGGGGGAGGTGGACGACAAGGTCGCGGCGCTCACCCTCGGCGCGGACGACTACATCACCAAGCCGTTCAGTCTCGAGGAGCTGATCGCCCGCCTGCGCGCGGTGCTGCGCCGGGCGGGGCACGGCGACGGCGGCGAGCGCAGCACACGGGTGTGCTTCGCGGACCTGGAGCTGGACGACGGTTCCCACGAGGTGTTCAAGGCCGGTGAACCGGTGTCCCTCTCGCCCACCGAGTTCACGCTGCTGCGGTACCTGATGGTGAACGCGGGGACGGTCCTGAGCAAACCGCGCATCCTGGAGCATGTGTGGAGCTACGACTTCGACGGGCAGGCCACGGTGGTGGAGTCCTACATCTCCTACCTGCGCCGCAAGGTGGACACCGGGGACAGGCCGCTGATCCACACGGTCCGCGGCGTCGGGTACGTCATGCGGGAGCCCCGGCCGTGACCCGGTGCCGCACGCGCAGGGGCGGGGGCGGTGCGACCGGAATGACGCCGGCGGGGCCCGGCAGGTGAGCCGGCCGCAGCGCTGGTTCCGCGCGGTCCCGTTGCGCTGGTCGCTGGTCGCGGCGCTGGTGGGGCTCTGCGCGGTGGGCCTCGTGGCCTCCGGGGCGGCGGTGACGACTGCTCTGCGGGACTCGATGACCTCCCGGATCGACACCGAGCTCGTCGACGCGGCGCACACCTGGGCACGGCCGCCCGAGTCGCACCCGCAGCCGCCCCCTCCCGGGCCGCCCAGCTCCAACCGTCCGCCGAGCCCCTACTACGTGCAGGTTCTCGGCGCCGACGGTGTTCCGCGGATGACGGTCAACGACGCCGATTCGGCGCCGGACCTCGCCTCCGTCCCCGCGGACGGGGAACCCGTGACCGCGGATTCGGCGGCGTCGGGGCCGCGCTGGCGGGTGGTGAGCACCCTCGAACCGTCGGGCGACCGCGTCACGGTGGCGGTGAGCCTGGCGGACGTCGACTCCACCGTGGACCGTCTCGTCGTCCTCGAGGCGGCGGTGGGCGCCGGAGTTCTCGCGGTGCTCGGCCTGGCCGGCTGGCTGGTGGTGCGCCGGAGCCTGCGCCCGCTGCGGGAGATCGAGCGCACCGCGGCGGCCATCGCCGGCGGCGACCTGCACGAGCGGGTGCCGGAAACCCACCCGCGCACGGAGGTGGGCCGGTTGGCGTCGGCGCTCAACGGGATGCTGGGCCAGATTCAGCAGGCGTTCGCGGACCGTACGCGTTCGGAGGAGTCGGCCCGCGCCTCGGAGGAGCGGATGCGACGTTTCGTCGCGGACGCCGGGCACGAGCTCCGCACCCCGCTGACCACGGTCCGCGGGTTCGCCGAGCTGCACCGGATGGGCGGTGCCGCCGACGCGGACGCGGTGATGGCGCACATCGAGCGCGAGTCCGAGCGCATGGGTGTGCTGGTGGAGGACCTGCTCACCCTGGCGGCGATGGACGCGCAGCGCCCGCTGGTGCGCGGCCGGGTCGACGTCTTCGAGGTGGCGGCGGACGCGGTCGTCGCCGCTCGGGCCATCGTGCCGGACCGCGACATCGCCCTGGAGCTGGATGACACCGGCGGCCGCCCGGAGGTGCGGGGGGACGCCGCGCGGCTCCGGCAGGTGTTCGACAACCTGTTGACGAACGCGCGCGTGCACACCGGACCGGACGCGGCCGTCGCCGTGCGCGTGGCCACCGACACGGACCGGGGCGAGGTGGTGGTGGAGGTCTCCGACGACGGCCCGGGGCTCGATCCCGAGGAGCAGAAGCGGGTGTTCGAGCGGTTCTACCGGGCGGACGCCTCGCGTACCCGGTCGTCGGGCGGCAGCGGGCTGGGGCTGTCGATCGTCGCCTCGCTGGTGGACGCGCACGGCGGACGGGTGGATCTCGACTCTGCACCGGGCGCCGGGGCCCGCTTCACGGTGCGACTGCCGTCACATCCCGCACCGCCCGGGGAAATCAACGGGGTTGACGGCAGTATCCTGGGCTGATTCGACTCGCGAAGGACGGTCATGGCGAACGCGAACGGCTCGGATCCGAACAACCCGCTCCGGCACTTCCACCTCGACGAGCGCCCGCAGACGGAGATCGACGCGGAGGCGGCGGTGGTGGGTCCGCTGGCGGAGGACTTGCGCGTGCTCAACGAGCTCTCTGTGGTGTCGCAGGCGGACCCGGCCGCGGTGGGCCGGGCGCGCGAGCATCTGGAGGCCGCGCGGGCGATCCTGTCGGAGCGGACCCTCGACGGGCCGTTCGGCGTGCGGTATTCGAGCGACGGGCGGCAGCGCGCCTGGGGCAATGCCGTGATCGGCCTGCGCAACCCGATCGCGCCGCCGCTGCACCTGGAGCAGGGAGAGGACGGCACGGTGCACACCGACTTCTTCCTGCACAGGGGGTATGAGGGGCCGCCCGGGCTCACCCATGGCGGGGTGTCGGCGCTGATCCTGGACCAGGTGCTGGGCTACACCGCCACGGTCAGCGGAAGCCCGGGCATGACGGGCACGCTCACGCTGCGCTACCGCAACCCCACGCCGCTCGGGTCGCTCCGCGCCGAGGCGTGGCTGGACAGGATCGACGGCATCAAGGCCTTCATCGCGGGCCGCATCGTCGACGGCGCGACGGTGTGCGTGGAGGCGGAGGGGATCTTCATCCTGCCCCGCTGGGCGCGTGAACAGATGGAGGCGGGCGCGTCGGCGGCGACCGATGCGCCGGCGGGCGAGTGACCGGCCGGTGAGCGGGCCGGCCGGCCCGCCGCCGTGGAATGCACTGCGGGGTCGCGGTGTTGACCACATGACTATGACTGCGGAGTGCGCGCGGGTGAGACGGGCGGCGCACGGAGGAAGAACGGTGCGGGGATGACGGGCGAGACGGAAACGATGACCGCGGACGAGGTGCAGGAGACCGGGAACGCACGCTCGGGGCTCATCATCGGCATGCTGGTGGTGGCCGCGTTCGTGATGATCCTCAACGAGACCATCGTGTCGGTGGCGCTGC
>CAYVJJ010000145.1:0-6959 GCA_964451655.1 uncultured Mycobacteriaceae bacterium
TGCGACGTGGCGGTGGACCCCATCGACGGCACCACGCTGATGGCCAAGGGCATGCCGAACTCCATCGCCGTGCTCGCCTGCGCGGAGCGCGGCGCCATGTTCGACCCGTCGGCCGTGTTCTACATGGAGAAGATCGCCGTCGGGCCCGACGCCGCGGACGTGGTCGACATCACCGCCCCGGTCGCCGAGAACATCCGCCGCGTGGCCAAGACCAAGCACTCGGACGTCTCGGACGTGACGGTGTGCATCCTGGACCGCCCCCGGCACGCCGGGCTCATCCAGGACGTCCGCGACACCGGCGCGCGCATCCGCCTGATCTCCGACGGCGACGTGGCGGGCGCGATCGCCGCGGCGCGCCCGGACTCGGGGGTGGACATGCTGATGGGCACCGGCGGCACCCCGGAAGGCATCATCGCCGCGGCGGCGCTGCGCTGCATGGGCGGGGCCCTGCACGGGCGCCTGGCCCCCACCGACGATGCGGAGCGGCAGAAGGCGATCGACGCCGGCCACGACGTCACCCGCGTGCTCACCACCGGGGAGCTGGTGACGGGCGAGAACATCTTCTTCTGCGCCACCGGCGTCACCGACGGCGACCTGCTGCGCGGCGTCCGCTACCGCGGCGGCGGCGCCAGCACGCAGTCGATCGTCATGCGCTCGAAGTCCGGCACCGTCCGCATGATCGACGCCCAGCACCGGATCTCCAAGCTGCGCGAGTACACCCAGCACGACTTCTCCCGCTGACCCGCCGCGGGCGGCGCGGTCACTGCTGCCCGCAGGTGCGGGAGGTCCCGTCGGGGAAGTCCATCGCCAGCGTGCCGTCGTACTGCTGGAGGATCATCTGGGCGCCCTGGCACACCCCGTCCATCCCCTGCACGTCGGCGGAGCCCCAGCTCATGGTCACGCGCAGCGTGTCGCCTTCCCAGCGCGCGTCCTCGGGAGAGCCCAGCAGCCGCTTGAGCTGCTCGGTCGCCTGTTCGCGGGTCATCTGCTGATCCTGGCCGCCCCCGGCGGCGGGGCCGTCCGGCGCGGGCTGGGGCGCCGGCGCCGGGGCGTCCGTCGGCATCGGCTCCGCGGTCCCGGTGGGGCCGGCGGGCGGCGAGGACTCCGGCCGCGGTGCGGGGGCAGGTGCTGCGGACTCCTCCGCACTCGGCGCTGCGGCGGAGGTCGCCGGGCCCGATGCCGCGGCCGCCGCATCGCCGTCGACGTCCGACGAGCATCCGGCGATCGTCAACGCCGCGGCCGCCGCCGCGGCCGCCGCGATCCCCGCTGTCCCGCCCCATCGTGATGCGCGCACTGCTCCTCGCCTTCCGGCCGCTCCGGCCACCGTCGGTCTGTCCGCGGGCCGTGTTCGCCCGGCCGGGCGCGAGGATAACCGCCGGCGGCCCCGCGCGCACCGGTCGGCGCGTCCCGACGGGCGCGTCCCCGCGTCGCACCGGGCACCGGCGCTTCTCAGGCGCCGTCGAGTCCCGTGGCCGGAAGCCGCACCCAGCCGCGGGTGAACGCGGACTGCAGCCGCTCGGCTCCGCCCAGGTCCACCCCCGCGTGCGGGTGCCGCCGCAGCAGTTCCTCGAACGCGATGCGCCCCTGCAGCCGCGCCAGATGCGAGCCGATGCAGAAGTGCACCCCGCTGCTGAAGCCCAGGTGCCGCGGGATCCGCCGGGTGACGTCGAGGGTGTCCGCACCGGGCCCGAATTCCCGCTCGTCGCGGTTGGCCGAGCCGTAGAGCATCATCACCTTCTCCCCCTCCGGGATCTCCACGCCGCCGATGCGCACGGGCCGCAGCGTCGTCCGCGCCAGCCCCTGCACGGAGCCCTCCATCCGCAGAAACTCCAGCAGCGCGCCGGGGATCAGGTCCGGTTCGGCGGCGAGCAGCTCGCGCTGGCGGTGGTCGCCGTCGAGCAGCATGACTCCGTGGCTGATGAGGTTGCCGGTGGTGTCGTTGCCGCCGGCCACCAGCACGAAGCAGAAGCCGAGTATGTCCCAGTCGGTGAGCTTCTCCCCGTCGAGTTCGGCCCGTGTGAGCGCGCTGATCATGTCATCACCGGGGCGGGCGCGCCGGGCGGTGATGATCTCGGAGAAGTAGCCGAACATCTCCGTGACCGCCTCCTTGGCGTCCAGCGCCCCGAGGTCGAAGCCCCCGTCCTGGATGGCGGTCAGCGCGCGCACCCATGGGTCGAACTGCGCGCGGTCGGCCTCCGGCAGATCGAACAGCTCCGCGAGCACGAAGGTGGGGATCGGTGAAGAGAACTCGCGGTGCAGGTCCACCGCCTCCCCGTCGGCGGCGCGGGCGCTGATCGCGTCCAGCCGGGAACGCACGAACGCGCGGATGTCCGGCTCCATCGACGTGACCCGCTGCGGGGTGAAGCCTTTGGCGATGAGGCCGCGCAGGCGCGTGTGCCGCGGCGGGTCGAGCATGACGATCGTGGGCGCCAGCCCGAGGCGGCCGATCTCGTCCGGGTGGAACGTCAGCCCCTGCTCGGAGGAGAACGCCGCATTGTCGCGGACCGCGTGCCAGACGTCGTCGAACCGCGACAGCGCCCAGAACGGCGGATCGGTGTGCCGGTGCACGTGGTCGTGGTCCCGCAGGTGCCGGTATGCGGGGTACGGGTCCTCCTGGAAGGCGGGGTCGAACGGGTCGTAGACGGCGGGGGCGGTGTCCGGGCCGGCGGTCATGGGACTCCTCTCGCGGGGCAGGGCGGGCGCTGCGGTGTGCGGTGCCCGCGGCGGACACCCTGGAGCGGCTAACAGCCTCTGTTATTAACAGTAGCCGTTACTGTGTACCCATGCCATCGGATTCGGCGACGACCCGCGCGAAGCTGCTGTCCGCGGGAGCGCACCTGTTCGCCCGCAGCGGCATCGACGGCACCCTGACCAGGCGGATCGTCGCGATGGCCGGTCAGGGCAACGATTCGGCGGTCAACTACCACTTCGGCTCCCGGCGCGGACTCCTGACGGCGATCATCGCGCGGCACATGGAGCGCATCGAGGCCCGCCAGCCCGACGGCCCGACGCCCCGCGACGCCGACGGGCTGGTGGACGTCATCGTCCGGCCGATCTCCGGCGAACTGCGGTCGCCCGACGGCCGCGACTTCCTGCGCATCACCGCCCAGCTGGCCGGCCACGCCGGGGTGACCGCGCAGCGGATGGCGCCGCCGCTGCGGCACAGTTCCGTGGGCGTCCAGCTCGACGCGCTCGCCGGGCTGCTGCTCGCCGAGCTTCCCGAGCCGGTGGTCCGCGAGCGGTTGGCCATGCTCATCGGCATGCTCACCGCGATTCTGGCCGACCGCGCCCGGCGGATCGACGACGGTGCCTCGGTCCTTCTGGACCACGCCGCGTTCGTCGACAACACCGTCGCGATGCTCGCCGCCGCCGTCCGCGCACCGGTCGTGCCCGCGGGCGGCGGCCACGAGGGCGCACACGACCTGACCTGCGGGCGCACCGCGGACCCCGCCGGCCCGGGTTCCCCCGGCGAGGGCTGACGCGGTACCCCCCGGGCCCCTCAGCAGACTGCGGGCGGCATGTCCTCCGGCAGCGGAGCCGTCATGGTGACGCCCTGCCCGTTCCACACATAACTCGTGGTCGTCTCGCCGCTGGGGCCGGCGCTCGTGTCGTCACCGCGGATCCACCGGTAGCGCACGTCCACCTGGTCGCCGCTGGAGCCGATCACCGTGGTGTACGGCAGCGGGCACCACGTTCCGGTCCCCACGTATTCGCCACGATGGAAGAGCATGAGCTGCATCGGCGAGGACGCGGTGGCGCCGGGTGTCTCCGCCATCGCGTAGCTGAGATCGGCGCAGGGGTCGTAGTCCGCTTCCCCGATGTACGTCCACCCGTACGGCGACGGCTGATTGGCACTGAGCACGCCGATCGCCTCGGTGATCGCGGGAGCCCACGGGTCCACCCCGCAGCCCGCTCCCCCGCCGTCCCCGGCACCCCCGTCCCCGGCACCACCGTCCCCGGCACCGCCGTCGTTGGCACCGCCGACGGGTCCCGGATCCGGCGGTCCGGCGGTTCCGCCGGTCCGCGGCGCCGGCTCCCCCGCCGTATGCACCGCGGTGGTCGGCGCGCCCCCGCCGGTCCCGCTGTCCGCTCCGCCCGCCGCACCACTCGCCGCACCCTCGTGGGCCGTGGCCGCGCCCGCATGCGTCGTCGCGGTGCCGCCGGTACCGGACCCGCACGCGGCGAGCACCCACAGGAGCGCGGCGGCGGACGCCACAACCGCGAAGGCCGTGTGCGCCCGCCGCCCGCGGGGATCGTCCGCACGTCGTCCCGACGGCCCTGCGCCCTCCGTCGCGGTGCCGGCCCCGCCCGCCGTCGGCCCCGCGGCCGCCGCCCCGTCTCTGCGCGCTGTCCTCATCGCCGTACCGCCCGTCCGCTCCGACCGCCTTGTGCTGTACATCACAAACAGATCTGTTCCCGTTACGCCGCGCCGCCGATACGGCCGTCGCCGCCGCGGGACGCGGATTGCCGGTCGGTGGCATTGTGGGAGGCATGAGCGAGCAGTCGGGTGACCACAGGACCACGGACGCGGCCGGAGCACCGGGCGGGAATCCGCCGGAGGGCTACCGCACCGAACACGACACGATGGGCGAGATCCTGGTGCCCGCCGACGCGCTGTGGCGGGCGCAGACGCAACGCGCCGTCGAGAACTTCCCCATCAGCGGGCGCGGTCTGGAGCGTTCGCAGATACGGGCGATGGGCCTGCTCAAGGCCGCCTGCGCCCGGGTGAACAAGGACCTGGGGCTGCTGGATGCGGAGCGCGCGGACGCGATCATCGCCGCCGCGAACGAGATCGCCGAGGGCGCGCACGACGGCCAGTTCCCCATCGACGTGTTCCAGACCGGCTCCGGCACCAGTTCGAACATGAACACCAACGAGGTGATCGCGTCCATCGCCGCCGCGAAGGGCGTCACGGTGCACCCCAACGACCACGTCAACATGTCGCAGTCGTCCAACGACACCTTCCCCACCGCCACCCACGTGGCCGCCGCCGAGATGGCGGTGCACACCGTGATCCCGGCGCTGGAGCACCTCGAGTCCACCCTCACCGACAAGGCCACCGAGTGGTGGACCGTCGTGAAATCGGGCCGCACGCACCTGATGGACGCCGTGCCCGTGACGCTGGGGCAGGAGTTCAGCGGCTATGCGCGCCAGGTGCAGGCGGGGGTCGAGCGCGTGCGCGCGACGCTGCCGCGCCTGGGCGAGCTGCCCATCGGCGGCACCGCCGTGGGGACGGGCCTCAACGCGCCCGGGGACTTCGGCCCCCGGGTAGTGGAGGAGCTGCGGCGGTCCGCAGAGCTCGATGTGCTCTCCCCCGCGGTGAACTCCTTCGAGGCGCAGGCCGCACGCGACGGCCTGGTGGAGCTCTCCGGCGCCCTGCGGACCGTCGCCGTCTCGCTGACGAAGATCGCCAACGACGTGCGATGGATGGGGTCCGGTCCGCTGACGGGCCTGGCCGAGATCCACCTGCCGGATCTGCAGCCGGGCAGCTCGATCATGCCCGGCAAGGTCAATCCGGTGCTGCCGGAGGCGGTCACGCAGGTCGCCGCGCAGGTGGTGGGCAATGACGCGGCCGTCGGCTGGTCCGGCGCGGGCGGGGCGTTCGAGCTCAACGTCTACATCCCCGTGATGGCGCGCAACGTGCTCGAGTCGCTGAAACTCGTCGCCAACGTCTCCCGCCTGTTCGCCGACCGCTGCATCGCCGGGCTCGAGTCGGATGCGGAACGGCTGCGGCTGCTCGCGGAGAGCTCCCCGTCGATCGTCACGCCGCTCAACTCGGCGATCGGCTACGAGACGGCCGCGAAGGTCGCCAAGAAGGCGCTGGCGGACAAGACGACGATCCGGCAGGCCGTCCTCGACAGCGGCCTGGTGCCCGACGAGATCACCGAGGAGGAGCTCGACCGCCGCCTGGACGTGCTCGCGATGACGCGGGCGGAGACCGGCGACGGCGGGGGCGGAGGCGCATGATCCCCGGTCCCGAGGACGACGGGCAGGTGCTGGCCGCCGCCGTGCAGCTCGATGCCCGTGTGGCGGATGTCGACGGGAACCTGCGGCGCTGCGAAGAACTCGCCGACGAGGCCGGGGCGCGCGGGGCCCGCATCATCGCGCTGCCGGAGTTCTTCACCACCGGCATCGCGTTCGAGCCGGCGCTCGCGGGTGCCGCACTGCCGCCCGACGGTCCCGCCACCGGGCTGTTGCGACGGCTGGCGCTGCGGCACCGGGCCATGGTCGGCGGGTCGTTCCTCTGCCGGGACGCCGACGGCCACGTGCGCAACGCGTACGTCCTCGCCGGACCCGACGGCGCGGTGCTCGGACGGCATGACAAGGATCTTCCGACGATGTGGGAGAACTCCTTCTACGTCGGCGGCGATGATCCCGGGCTGATCTCCGTGCCGGGCCCCTCCGGCGCCGGCGCCGTCGGCGCAGCGGTGTGCTGGGAGCTGATGCGCACCGCCACGGCGCGCCGTCTGCGCGGGCGGGTGGATCTGGTGATGACCGGCTCAGGATGGTGGACCGTCCCCGCGTGGCGCCCGCGCGGAGTGTTCGATCGGTGGGAGGCGCGCAACGAGGCCACCGCCCGGCGCGCGGCCGCCGAGTTCTCCCGCTACGTCGGCGCTCCCCTGGTGCATGCGGCGCACTGCGGCCCCGTCGACTGCCGCCTGCCGTGGACGCCGCTGCGCTACCGGGGCCGGCTCGAGGGCGCCACCCTGATCACCGACCCGGACGGGCGGGTGCTGGCGGAGCGCTCCCGCGACGAGGGCGCCGGCGTCGTCACCGCGCGGATACGCCCCGGTCGCGTCACCCCCGCAGATCCCGTCCCCCGCCGGTACTGGCTGCACCGACGCGGCCCGCTGCCCACTGCGGCGTGGCACTACCAGCGGGCGCACGGCCGTCGGTATTACGATCGGCACACCCGCGATCGCAGCGAAGGAGCCCGCGAATGGCCGCACGCAGCCGTG
>CAYVJJ010000146.1:0-6943 GCA_964451655.1 uncultured Mycobacteriaceae bacterium
CCGGGCCGGACGACCCAGCGGGGCGGTCACAGCTCCGCCACCATCGGCGTGTCGATCCCGACGGGGCCGAGCTTGTGCGCTCCGCCGGGGGCGCCCAGCGGCTCGTCACGGCCGGGCAGGACGGACTCGAAGAACTCGCGGTTGTTCGCGATGAACGCCTCGTCCTCCTCGGGGACGCGGCGGTCCTGGCTGATCGCCTCCACCGGGCACACCGGCTCGCAGGCGCCGCAGTCGATGCACTCCTTGGGGTTGATGTAGAGCTTGCGTTCGCCCTCGTAGATGCAGTCGACGGGACACTCTTCGGTGCACGACTTGTCCATCACATCCACGCAGGGACTGGCGATGACGTACGGCATGATCCGCTCCTTTCGCGATGAGCACATGCCTTCCGCGGCGGCGCCCGGGGGCCGGACCGGCCGCGGCGGATGTGCTGGAGATTAGGCCTATGCGGGCTGCGGCGCGGGCTGTTCGTCGGTGGAGTGACCGGGGAAAAGCTGCGCCTCCGGGTCCATGTGCACGGCGGCGTTGTTCACCGCGGTGGCGACCTCCCCGAAGCCCACCGAGATCAGGCGCACCTTGCCGTCGTACTCGGTGATGTCGCCGGCAGCGAAGACCCCGGGCCGGGTGGTGCGCATCGCCGAGTCGACGACGATGTGCCGGTTGTCCCGCAGCTCCACACCCCACTCCCGCAGAGGGCCGATGTTGGCGAGGAACCCCAGGGCGGCCACGACGTTCTGGCAGGACAGCACCTCCTGGTCGTCGGTGCCCTTGGTCTTGACGTGCGCCTTGCCCAGCCGGTCGCCGCCCTCGAGCGCCACGACCTCCGCGTCGGTGATCATCCGCACCGTGGAGGCCTCCACCTGCGCGACGGTGGCGGCGTGCGCGCGGAACACCTTGCGGCGGTGTACGACGGTGACGCTCTTGGCGTGCTCCTCGAGCATCAGCGCCCAGTCCAGTGCCGAATCGCCGCCGCCGACGATCACCACATCCGAACCCGCATACGGCATCGGGTCCGGCACGAAGTACTCCAGGCCGCGGCCCAGGAAGTCCTCGCCCGCCGGCAGCGTGCGGGGCGTGAAGGTGCCGATGCCCGCGGTGAGCACGATCGAGCCGCAGTGCACCACGTCGCCGGTCGAGGTGGTGACGGTGAACGCGCCGTCGGGGTGCTCGACGAGCTCCTGCGCCTCCTGGCCCAGCAGGTAGACGGGATCCGCCTGCGCGGCCTGCGCGGCCAGCGACGTGATCAGGTCGCGGCCCTTGACCATGGGATAGCCGGCGATGTCGAAGATGAGCTTCTCCGGGTACAGCGCGCTGACCTGCCCGCCGACTTCGGAGAGCGAGTCGATCACGCCCACTTTCAGACCGCGCACGCCCGCGTAGTACACGCCGTACAGACCGACCGGGCCGGCGCCCACGATGAGGATGTCGAGGTGGTGTTCGGTCATCGGGCCTCTCCTGTCGTCGCCGGCTCCGGTGCCGGGGCCGTCAGCTGGTCGGTCATGAGCTTTTTGACGCGGTAGCGCTGCAGCTTCCCGGTGGCCGTCTTCGGCAGCTCGTCGAGGAAGCGGACGGCGCGCGGACACTTGAAGTGGGCGAGCCCGTCGCGGCACCAGTCGATGAGGTCGCGTTCGCCCACCTCGTCGTGCCCGGGCCGCAGCACCACCGCCGCGACCGGCTTGACCAGGCCCGCCGAGTCGGGCGCGCCCACCACCGCGGCCTCCATGACGGCGGGGTGCGTGAGGATGCGCGCCTCGACCTCGCCGGGGGTGACCCAGATGCCGCCCGCCTTGAGCAGGTCGTTGGACCGGCCCAGGCAGCGGAAGATGCCCTCCTCGTCGCGCACGTAGGTGTCGCCGGTGCGCATCCAGTCGCCCAGGAACACCGAGCGTTGCGCGTCCGTGCGGCGCCAGTACCCCACGGCCAGGCTGGCCCCGCGGATGTAGAGTTCACCCGGTTCTCCGGGCGGGCACACGGCGCCCTCGGGGTCCCGGATCTCCACGTCCCACCCGGGCACCGGGCGGCCGGTGGTGCCGTGGCGGATGTCGCCGGGCACGTTGGACAGGAAGATGTGCAGGGCCTCGGTGGAGCCGATGCCGTCGAGGATCTCGAAGCCGAACGTGGCCAGCACCTTCTCCTGCAACGCTGCCGGCAGCGGCTCGCCGGCGGAGACGCCCAGGCGCACCGAGGCGAACGCGTCGCCGGGCAGGTCCGAGTTGACCAGTGCGTTGTAGAAGGTGGGGACCCCGTAGAACAGGGTCGGCTTCGACCTCTGCGCCCGCTCGCCGAAGACGTCCGGCGTGGGACGGCGCGGCTCGAGGATCGTGGTGGCCCCGGCGGCCAGGGGGAAGAACACCGAGTTGCCGATGCCGTAGGCGAAGAACATCTTGGCCACCGACAGGCACCGGTCGTCGGCGGTGATCCCCAGCGTCTGACGCCCGTAGGTCTCGTGGACGTGGCGGATGTTGGCGTGCCGGTGCATCGCCGCCTTCGGCTTGCCGGTGGTGCCGGAGGTGTACAGCCACAGCGCCCAGGCGTCGTCGTCGGTGGGCGCCGGCTCGGGCATGGGAGCGGCCGGCTCGGCGCTGAGCCGCTCCCACGGCTTGACGTCGACCCGCTCCGGCACGCGCGCGGCGAAGTCGCCGGAGGTGATCAGGTGCTCCACCTCCGGCGCCGCCGTGACGGCCTCGTTCACGGCGGCGGCGAACTCGGCGCTGCCCACCACGGCGCGGGCGCCGGAGTCGGAGACGATCTCCGCCAGCTCGTGGCCCTCGTACATCGTCGAGACCGGCACCGCGACGAGGCCGGCGTGGAACGCGGCCAGCAGCGTGACCAGGAATTCCACATCGTCGACCATGACGAACAGCACGCGGTCGTCGGTGTGCAGGCCCAGCCCGCGCAAGTTGGCCGCCACCCGCGCCACATCGCCGGACAGTTCCGCGTAGGTGCGCGAGCGGGTGCCCTCCACGGCGGTCTTGTCCGCGAATCCGTTGCGTGCCTGCCGGTGCACCAGGAAGTCTGCTGCGTTGAACGGTGCCATCGGCTACACCCGCTTCATGTCGTAGTCGGCGCGCCGGCCGGTGCCGAAGCGGCGTAGGGCGCCCTCCGGACCGGAGGCGTTGGGGCGGATGAAGATCCAGTTCTGCCAGGCGGTGAGTCGCCCGAAGATCTTGGTCTCCAGCGTCTCGGGGCCGACGAACCGGTGGTTGGCCTCCATGCCGGTGAGCGCGTCGGGGGACAGGGATGCGCGCTCCTCGAGCACGATGCGCAGCTCGTCCTCGAAGTCGATGTCGTCGAGCGCCATCGTCACCAGGCCGAGCCCGTCCGCGGCGTCCGCGTCGAGCGCGGTGCCCTTCTCCGCGGCCACCGCGTCGACCTGCTCGTCGTGACCGTAGAACCGGGACTGCAGGCGCGTGAGCCCGTTGCCCATCGGGTAGGGGCCGAAGTTGGAGTCGGTCAGTGTGACGCTCGCCGGCGTGGCGTCCGGGTCGACGTCCTCGAAGACGCCCTCGAGCATGTACTGGCGGTCCGAGGCCAGCGCGATCTCCGCCAGGAACCCGTCGAATGCGCTGCCCGGCTCGATCACGGAGAACAGGCTGCGGCTGGTGACGTCGAGGCGCTTGAACGTGCGCTTGAGGTACTGGTTGACCTCGTTGATGAACCAGTGGGTGGACAGCTCCCGCAACTGGGCGTCGAAGGCGAGGGCCGTCTGGTGGTGGCCCCGCACCCGGAACACCCAGCTGCCGATCTCCTGTTCGTTGGTGCGCAGGCGCAGGATGAGGTCGTCCAGCTCGCGGGTCACCCGCAGCGGCCAGTACTGCGCTCCCTGCGCCACCGCGGCGTCGGCGTCGGCCGGCGGGGCCTCGTCGGGCACCGTGACGGTGATGTCGGCGCGGCGCCCGTCGCGGTCGATCGCGGCGGCGACGCTGGTGTACTCGATCACGTCGTCGGTCACGGTGCGCTGCAACGGGGTGAGGGCCACGCCCCGCTCGCCGTCGGGGCGCGACGACCGCTGCGCGGCGGCCAGGGCCCGCTCGCGGCAGTCGTCCAGGAGCGCGGTGGCCTTGGCGATGCCGTCGACCAGCCCCCAGTCCACCGCCGTCTGGCCGCGCACGCCCTCCTGGCGGGTGGCGAACACGTCCGCGCGGTCCTTGCGCACCTTGCGCTTGTCCACCACGCGGGTCAGGCCGCCGGTGCCGGGCAGCACGCCCAGCAGCGGCACCTCCGGGAGGGATACGGCCGACGAGCCGTCGTCGACCAGCACGATCTGCTCGCACGCCGCGGCCAGCTCGTAGCCGCCGCCGGCGGAGGTGCCGTTGATGGCTGCGATGTAGGTCTGCCCGGAGTGCGCGGTGGCGTCCTCGATGCCGTTGCGGGTCTCGTTGGTGAACTTGCAGAAGTTCACCTTCCACGCGTGCGGCGAGGCGGCGAGCATCCGGATGTTGGCGCCCGCGCAGAACATGCGGTCCAGGCCGCCGGTGACGATCACCGACTTGACCTCCGGATGCTCGAAGCGCAGCCGCTGCACGGCATCGTAGAGCTCGATGTCCACGCCCAGGTCGTAGGAGTTCATCTTCAGCTCGTAGCCGGGCACCAGTCCGCCGTCCTGATCCACGGCCAGCGTGAGCGTGGCGACGGGGCCGTCGATGTCCAGCTTCCAGTGCCGGTAGGAGCCGGGCTCGGTGTCGAAGTCCACCACCGGCGACGGCGCGTGGCCGTCGGCGGTGGCGGGGGTGTCGTTGTCGATGACCGTCATCGGGGAACCTCTCGTTGTGCTGCCGGGGTCCGCGGCGGGGTTCGGGGGCTGTGGTGCCGGCGGACTGCTGCGGCGTTCTCACGGTTGCTCGCACTCCGCGCCGGGAAGGATATGCGGATGCGATGCACATCACTCTACACGTCAATATGTGTACGTCAATAAAATGTAGAACATGCACGTCGTGCGCTAACGTAGGACGCGTGTCCTGTTGCGGTGCGGCGGGGCGCGCAGGCAGCGGGCCCGGCGTCCGCCGCCGGCGACGGCAGTGGAACGGCGAAAGGAGCCCAGGTGTCCGTCACCGATACCGCGGCTGCGTCCCCCGCCGCCGCCCGGGCCGAACTCGGCGGTGCCAGCGCACGCTCGCTGCTGCTCACGGTGCTCGGCGAGTTCGTCTACCCGCGCGGCACGGCGGTGTGGACTTCGACGCTGATCGAGGCGCTGGGCGCCCTCGGCGTGGAGGAGAAATCCGCGCGCCAGGCCATCGCCCGGGCCTCCACGGAGGGGCTCCTCGAATCGACGCGCGACGGCCGCCGCACCCGGTGGCACCTGACCGCGCAGGGCACGGAGCTGCTGCGCGAGGGCACCGCCCGCATCTACACCTTCCTGGCCGACGAGCCGGACTGGGACGGGTTCTGGCTGCTGCTGTCGGTGGCCGTGCCGGAGGCGCAGCGCAAGCTCCGGCACCGGCTGCGCACCCAGCTCACGTGGCTGGGCATGGGCTCGCCCGCCCCGGGCCTGTGGGTGGTGCCGGACGCGTCCAAGGTCGACGCGGTAGAAGGCGTTCTCGACGGGCTCGACCTGCGCTCCGCAGCATTCGTGTGGACGGGGCAATGGGTCGAGATCGGCGAGCGCCAAGCGCTCATCGACGCCGCCTGGAAGCTCGACGAGGTGGCGGAGAAGTACCACGAGTTCATCGCCGCGTTCAGCCCGGAGGAGGGGTTGCCCCCCGCCGAGGCCTTCGCCGCTCAGGTGCGGCTGGTCCAGGCGTGGCGCCGGTTCCCGTTCCTGGACCCCGGCCTGCCGGCGCGGCTGCTCCCGGCGGACTGGCCGGGCCCGGCCGCGGCGCGCACGTTCCGCGACTGCCACGAGACCTGGCACGAGCGCGCCCAGGGCGCGTGGGAGGCGTGGGAGCCGGAGGGGTAAGCGGTTTCCTGCCCCGAGTTGGTGGTTTTTCGGTGGAATTCCGGGCGAAAGCACCGAAAAACCGCCGACTCGGCGAGCGCTCACCGCACGCGCGGCAGCACCTCGGCCCCGAAGAGCTCCACGATCTCGTCCCGGCGGGCCGCGTCACCGACGGGGGAGAACACGATGGTCCCGGCGCCCGCCTCCCGGTACTCGGCGAGGCGGGCGGCGACATCGTCGGGCGTGCCGTGCAGCAGGTAGCGGTCCGCGAGCCGGTCGAAGTCCTGCCGGTAGACCCCGCTGACGGTGTCGACCACCTCGCGCCGCGAGCGCGCCCGGTCCGGGCCCACCCCGCCCCAGCAGAACACGGCCCCGCGTACCGACGCGGGGTCGCGGCCGGCCCTCTCCGCTTCCCTGCGCACCCGCGTGAGCGACGACGCGAGCTGCTCGGGGCTGTACATGTACGGGAACCATACGTCGGCGAACAGGCCGGCCCGTCGCATCGCGGCCTCCCTGCGCCCGCCCAGCCACACCGGCGGGCCCGGGCGCTGGACCGGCGGCGGCTGCAGCGCCTCGCCGGGGATGCGGGTGAACTCGCCGTCGAAGTCCACCGGGTCCCCGGTGAACAGGCGGCCCAGCACCTCCAGCGCCTCGTCGGTGCGGCGCCCGCGGGTGCGCACGTCCACGCCGGCCGCGGTGAACTCGTCCGGGTACTCGCCGCCGACACCCACGCCCAGGTCGAGCCGGCCGTTCGAGACGCGGTCGAGGGTGGCGGCCAGCTTCGCCGCCATGGCCGCCGGATACAGCGGCAGGATCACCACGGAGGTGAGCAGCCGGATCCGTGAGGTGGCCCCGGCGGCCGCGGCGAGGGAGACGAACGCGTTGGGCGTCGCGCCGTGGAAGAACAGGTGCTCACCCCAGGAGACGCCGTCGAAGCCCGCCGCCTCGGCCGCGCGGGCGGCGTCGGCGGCGGACTCCTGGTCCGGCCCCAGCGTGACGTAGACGGCGCCGGAACTCGACGCGCCTGCCGGGTCCGGCTGCCGCCGGGCGGTGTCCGTGTTTCCGGGG
>CAYVJJ010000147.1:0-6903 GCA_964451655.1 uncultured Mycobacteriaceae bacterium
TCCTGCGCGAGCCCCGCCAAGAGCCGTGGGGGCTGATCGAGATGTGGATCGCCGACCCGGACGGCGTGCGGATCGCGGTGGTGCAGATCCCCGAGGACCACCCGCTGCGCCGCGACGTCCGGAGCCTGTGACGAGCGGAGCCTGTGACGAGCGGTCCTCCCGTTCGGCGGGTGTGCGGGCGGACAGGCGCCCTCCCCACCGGGTATCACGGTGACGCGGCCCGCCCGCTCCCGCCGAACGAGGAGGCACACGGCATTGGACACCCAGCACGCCCCGGAACCGGAAGCCCGCAACCCCGTCGCCCCCGCGTTGGACACGTTCGCCGCGGTGGTCCGGTCCCGCGCCGGTGACACCCGCACCGGTCTGTACTTCGAGGACCGCTCGTGGACGTGGGGGCAGGTGGTGCAGGAGGGCGCCGACCGCGCCGCACTGCTCCGTGCCCTGTTCCCCTCCGGTGCGGGCGCGGACGACCGCCAGGTGCACGTGGGCGTGCTGCTGGAGAACGTGCCGGACTACGTGTTCTGGCTGTGCGCGGGGTCACTGGCCGGGGCGGTGGTCGTCGGGATCAACGCCAGCCGCAGCGCGTCCGAACTGGCGCAGGACATCCGGCACGCCGACGTAGACCTCATCGTCACCGAGGACCGCCTCGCCCACCTCGTGCCGGTCCACGACGGACTCGACGCGCCGGGGGCCGGCGGCCACGGCGTGCCGGGACGGCTGATCCTGAACATTGATCACCCCGACTATGAGGCCGCGCTCGCGCCGCACCGGGGTGCGGACGTGCCCGCGTCCCTGCCCGGGCCGCAGCAGACGGCGCTGCTGCTGTTCAGTTCCGGGTCCACCGGCGCCCCCAAGGCGGTCATCGTCGGGCAGGGGCGGCTGGGCCGCCTGTCGGAGGCCCTCGTGGAGCGGGTCGAGCTGCGCCGCGACTCGGTGACCTATCTGTGCATGCCGCTGTTCCACGGCAACGCGGTGATGATGAACCTGGCCACCGCCATGCGCACAGGCGCGGCGGTGGGCATGGCCCGCAGGTTCTCCGCCAGCGGATTCTCGGCGGACATCCACCGGTTCGGCGCCACCTTCGTCAACTACGTCGGCCGCGCGCTGTCGTATGTGCTCGCCGCGCCGGAGGACCCCCGTGACCGTGGCAGCACGCTCGAGCTCGCCTACGGCACCGAGGCGTCCGAGGCCGACGCGCGCCGGTTCGCCGAGCGCTTCGGCTGCACCGTCCGCGAGGGCTACGGCCTGTCCGAGGGCGTGTTCCGCATCGGCCGTACCGAGGGCACGCCGCCCGGAGCCCTGGGGCTGCCCGCCGCCGGGGTCGACGTCCGGATCCTCGATGAGGCCACGGGCACCGAGTGCCCGCGCGCCCGGTTCGACGAGGCGGGCCGGCTGGTCGACGCGGCGGCGATCGGGCAGATCGTGGCCGTCGGGCTGGCGCACACCTTCGAGGGCTACTACAAGAACCCGGGCGCGATGGCCGAGCGCGTCCGCGGCGCCGACTTCTGGTCCGGCGACCTCGGCTACCGCGACGAGGAGGGCTTCTTCTACTTCGCCGGACGATCCTCGGACCGGCTGCGGGTGGACAGCGAGAACTTCTCCGCCGCACCCGTCGAGAGGCTGCTCCAGCGCATGCCCGGGGTGGCGTCGGCGCCCGTGTTCGCGGTGCCGGACCCGCGCACCGGGGATCGCGTGATGTGTGCGCTGGAGATGGCCGACGGGCACCGGTTCGACGCGGGCGCGTTCGGCCGCTTCCTGGCGGCGCAGCCGGATATGGGGTCCAAGTGGTGGCCCGCTTTCGTGCGGATCGTCGACTCCACCCCGCTCACCGGCAGCGGGAAGGTGAACAAGGCGCCGCTGCGGGCCGCCGCCTGGAACACCGCCGACCCGGTCTACGTGCGGGTCGGGAAAACGGAGCGCTACGTGCCGCTCGAATCCGCCGAGCGCGACCGGCTCGAGCAGGAGTTCCGGCGGCACGGGCGGGTCGCGCTGCTCCCCGCGCCGGCCTGACCGCGCCGCCGGCCCCGGGCGACCGCTGTACGGGACGCATCTGTGACCCGCGTCCCACCGGCGGATGACCGCCGCGCGTCGGGATCCGAAGATTACGCCCCAAGGTCACCTGTCCGGCCCCGTCCGTTTCCCGGGAGTTCACCTTCCACTGCCAGCATCGCCATTGACCGACTCAGTACCCCGATCGATGCAGGAGTTGTCGATGCTGGAAGCCGGCCGCCGCGACGGAGCCACGACAGTGCTCCCGCAGACCACGGCGGATCAGACTTCACCCCGGCCGGCACCCTCCGCCGCCCCGGCCACGGTCCCGCGCTCCGCCGCACCGCGCCTGCCGGGCCGCAACGCGTCACTCCTGCGCTGGCTGGGCGTCGTCGCGATGCTCTACCTGCTGATCTGCGCGATCGGCGTGATCGGCGACGGGTTCAAGGCGCTCGGCGAGGACACCGCGCAGGGGCTGTTCGACTTCGCCACCAACCCGCTGATCGGGCTGTTCGTCGGCATCCTCGTCACCGCGATCATCCAGTCCTCCTCGACGACCACCACGCTCGTCGTCACGGCGGTCGGCACCGGGATGATGCCCGTGTCCGTCGCGATCCCGATGATCATGGGCGCCAACGTCGGCACCTCGGTCACCAACACGCTGGCCTCGCTGGGGCACGTCGGCGACAAGAGCGAGTTCCGGAGGGCCTTCGCCGCGTCGACGGTGCACGATTTCTTCAACCTCACCGCGGTGGCCATCCTGCTGCCGCTGGAGATGCTCTTCCACCCGCTCGAGCGCCTCTCCGGCTGGGTGGCCGGGCTCGCCTACGGCACGGTCCTGCCGGACCCGGAGAACGCGGACGTCATCGGGGCGGTCTCGGGCCCCGTGGTGGACGCCATCGGGGCGGAGGGCGTGTTCGGCGTGTTCGGCGGCGGCACCGTCAGCGCCGTCGCGACGATCGTCCTGGGCGTCGCGCTGATCTTCGTGGCCGTGCGTTACATGGGCACACTGCTGCAGGTGCTCATGGTCGGCAAGGCCAAGAGCATCCTGGAGCGCACCGTCGGCGGCAACCCGCTGGTCGCGATGGGCGCCGGGGCCGGCGTCACCGCGGTCGTCCAGTCGTCGTCGGTCACCACCTCGATGCTCGTGCCGTTCGCCGGATCCGGCGCGCTGACGACCAGGCAGATCTACCCGCTGACCCTCGGCGCCAACGTCGGCACCACCATCACCGCGCTGCTCGCCGCGTTCGCGGTCACCGGCGCGGACGCACAGCTCGCCCTGCAGGCCGCGTTCGTGCACGTGCTGTTCAACGTGATCGGCATCCTCATCATCTACGGGCTGCCGATGATGCGGTGGGTGCCGGTGCGCTGCGCCGAGCTCCTCGCCTCCGTCGCGACCGAGCACAAGACGATCGCCGCCGCCTGGGTGATCACCGTCTTCCTGGCGATCCCCACCCTGGGCATCTTCGTCTACACCCTCGTCTGACCCGGGTCGCACGTCGGCGCTCTCCCTCGCTCGGCCCTCCGTGGAGTTGCACGGGCCGGTCAGTCGCCCGACACCGCATCGATCGGGTTGGCGCGTGTGGCTGCTCGTGCGGTCGACACGCTCGCGAGACCGACGGCGAGCACCGCTCCTCCGACGAGCCCCCCGATGGCCGGCCATGGGATTTCGACCACGCCCACGCCTGTCATGCGTTGCAGTGCACCCCGCATTCCGATGATCGTTCCGCTCGCGGCCACGCCGCCGAGAGCGATGCCGATCGCCGCCACCGCCCCGGACTCGATGACCGCCATCCGCACTGTCTGAGCTCTGGTCAAGCCTGCCAACCGCGCTGCACCGAATTCCGGTCGGCGGTTCGAAGCCGCGACGACGACGGCGTTGATCGCCGCGAACAGCGTGTACATGCTCGCCAGTCCCAGTAGCACGGCGAAGATCTTCAGTTGGGTGTTCTGCTGGTCTGCGGCCTGGCCCCGTACCCACTCGTCGGTGTCGGTGACCGTGCCGGACACCCCCGCCTCGATAGCGTCCCGTACGGAAGCCTGGTCGGCGCCCGGTGAGACGGAGACGAACGTTCGCGCGGATTCCTTCACTCCTGCGGGCAACTGCAGGGCCCCCGTCGGCAACAGCACGTCCGGGCCGCCGTACGGCTTCATAGGCGTGACGGCGACGATCGGCAGTGACATCGTCCGATCACCGATCCGGAGGTCCATGGTGTCGCCTAGCGTGAATCCGAGTTCGCCCGTGCGCCCCGGCCCGAGTGCCACCGCCTGACCGTGAAGGGCGTCGAGACTGCCGGCCGCCGCCCGGATCCGGTGCGACTCACGGAAGTCGACCGGGTCCACCACGCTCGCGTCGCCGGCCTGCACGTCGCCGCCCAACTCGTCGTCCTCGTGTTCTCCGTTCGTGATGACGAGCGGGACGTCCGTTTCGACCGAGGTCGATGCGACTCCCGGTATGTTCGCGATGCGCGCCGCCTCGCCCGGCGGGGTGGTGGCCACCAGATCCGCGCTGGTGTCACGGCGCAACGTCACCTCGGATGCGGTGGTCAATGCGAGCGAGGTACTGAGCAGCCCGATCACCAGGCCGACGAGCATGATCAGGGGCGCGGCCGTCGATGCGCTCCTCCGGACCCCGTCGCGCATGTTCGCAGCGGCCAGTGCGGCCGTGGGGTTGCCCCGGAACACCAGCCCGATCAACCGCCCGAACGGCGGGACGACGATCGGGCTGAGAGCGGCGAGGCCGACCGCGCCTGCGAGAGCCACCAGCATCATCAGCGGCATTGCTCCCGAGGGGTCCAATGACTGCGAGACGACAATCAGCAGTGCGGCGATGCCGAGGAACACCGCGCCGAAGAACCAGCGGGAGGCGGTCATCACGCGGGCCTCGTCGCCCGAGTCCCGCACGGCGTCCAGCGGACGCACCCGTCCTGCCCGGCGCGAGGCCACGGACACCCCTGCGAGCGCGACCACGAGGCCGATCACGATGGACACCGCGACGATCCAGCCCCTCCACTCGGGGCGGAAGCCGGACGGTAGGAAATCGAACGACACGAGCATCGACGACTGCAGCCGCATCACGGCGAGCCCGAGTGGTATGCCCACGGCGGTGCCCGTCAACCCGAGAAGCGCCGCCTCCGATAGCAGAAGCCTGCGTACTTGCGCACGGGAGCCGCCGACGAGGCGGAGCAGCCCGAGTTCCTTCCGGCGCTGGGACACCGTGAACGCGAACGTCGAACTGACGATGACGATCGTCAGCATCAACGCCAGCGCCAGGGTTATGCCGATCACCGGAACGGCCAGCATTGAGCTGTTGAGCATCTGCGCCCGGGCGAGTGTGCTCAGACCGGGCGGCGGCTCGAACGCCACCGCTGCCAGCAGGATGAGCAGCGACGATTGGACGAGTGCAACACCGAATCCGACGGTGAGTATCGATCCGATGAACAGCTGCCAGCGTTCACGGAAAGTGTTCCAGGAAAGCGTCAGCATCGGTTACTTCTCCATTGCGGCGAGGCGCGCGGCGACTTCCGCGGACGTCGCGTTGTGCATCCGGTCGACGATTCTTCCGTCCGACAGGAACAACACGCCGTCCGCGCGCGCCGCTGCCGCCGGATCGTGCGTCACCATGATGATGCTCTGGCCCGATCGGTCCACCAGAGCGCGCAGCAGATCGAGGACCACCTTCGCCGATGTGGAATCGAGGGCACCCGTCGGCTCGTCCGCGAAGAGCACTGCGGGGCGTGTCACCATCGCGCGTGCGATGGCCACACGCTGCTGTTGCCCGCCGGACAAGGCGCGTGGCCGATGCTTGCTGCGATCGGCGAGTCCCACATCAGCCAGCACCCGCCGGGCCTCCGATGCGGACACCCGCTGTCCATCCAGACGTAGGGGCAGCGACACGTTCTGCTCCGCGGTCAAGGCGCCCAGCAGGTTGAAGTTCTGGAAGACGAATCCGATCGTCCCCCGACGCAGCGCGGTGAGTTCTTCGGCGGATGCCCCGGTGATGTCGGTTCCAGCCACATGGACTTCTCCGCTGGACACCCCTTCCAGCCCCGCCGCGCAGTGCAGCATGGTCGACTTTCCCGAGCCGGACGGTCCCATCACCGCCGTCCACTGCGCCCGGGGAAAGCCGACGGAGACCCCGTCCAGTGCACGCACCTCGGTGCCCCGTTTGCCGAAGGTCCGAGTGACGCCGCGCAATTCGACTGCGTGCGCGTTCGAGTATTCCGTGGTGGGTGCACGGGTCACTGTCGATTTCCTGTGTGCCATGCCGTTGACGCTAGGCAGAGCGAGTACCGTCCGGCATCACTCTGCGGTGCCGAAGTGACCTACCCCTGCGGGGGCACCCGCATGGAGACCACCCCCGCACGCAGGCGAAACCACCGCCCGTACCCCTTTCGTTCACTTTCTGTTAACCTGGTCGGCAGGTTCTTACGGCGGTGACGGACCCCGCCACGTGATGAGTGCAGAGGTGATGAACATGGGTCAGCGGTACGGAATGCGGTCCGCCGGGCTCAGCCCGCAGGGTCGGCGCGTCCTCGCGCAGGCCCACATCGCCCTGCTGCCCGACGATCTCTCGCGCACCCGCGGCCGCTGGAGCGACCTGCGCCGGTTCGTCCACACCATCGCGGACTGACTCCGGCGCTTCTCCCGCGGCCGGCAGGTCTCACGGCACGCGGTGGGTCCACTCGGTGCTGGAGAACTTCGTGTCCACCAGTTCCCGCGCCCGCGCCAGTTCGGCTTCCGAGTAGCCGGCGTCGCGAGTGGCGTAGCGGCCGCGGAAGTGCGCCGCGAAGGCGGCGATGATGTCCGCCCGCGCCATGCCGGTCTGCGAGCGCATCGGGTCCACGCGCTTGGCCGCGCTGCGGATGCCCTTGTCGGAGATCTTCTCCTTGCCCACCCGCAGCACCTCCCCCA
>CAYVJJ010000148.1:0-6784 GCA_964451655.1 uncultured Mycobacteriaceae bacterium
GTCATCAGGAAGATGTTGTAGTCCACGCCCAGCGCCACCAGGAACACGAACGCGAACAGCGGCACCGTCGGGTCCGCACCCGGGAAGTGGAACAGATGGTTGAACACCAGCGCGCCCACGCCCAGCGTCGCGGCGTAGGAGAGCACGACCGTCGCCAGCAGCAGCACCGGCGCGACCATCGCCCGCAGCAGCAGCATCAGCACCGCCAGCACCACCACCAGGACCGCCGGGATCACGACGTTGCGGTCGCGTGCAGCCGTGTCCTGGGTGTCGATCTGCGTCGCCGTAGTACCGCCCACCAGCGCGTCCGCACCGGGTATGCCGTGCACCGCCTCCCGGATCGCACGCACGGTCTTCTCAGCGGCGTCCGAATCCGCGGCCGACTGCAGGGTGGCCTGGATCTGGACGCGCCCATCGACGACCTTCGGCGGCCCGCCCGGTCCGCCCGATCCCGCAACAGCGTTCACCTCCGGCGCGACGCCCGGCACCTCCCGCACCTGCTGGATCACCTCGTCGGCGGTCCCCTGCTGCGCGAAGATGAGCACCGGTGAGCCGGACCCGCCGGGGAAGTGCGCGCTGAGCACGTCCTGGCCGGTGGACGAATCCACTTGGGTGAGGAAGAAATCCGACTGCGGGATGCCGTCGGCCTTGAGCTGCGGGGTGAACGCGGCGCAGACGGCCAGCAGCACGGCGGTGCCGATCCACACGGCGGTGTGGTGGGCGTCGACCTTCCGCGCGATCGTCCACCACAGACCCTGGCGCTCGGAGCCGGAGGCGTCCTCGGAGTCGCGCACGCTGCGGCCGGTGACGGCGGGGCGCAGCGGCCAGAACGCCGCGCGCCCGGTCAGGGCGAGCACCGCGGGCAGGAACGTCATCGAGGCGGCGAACGCGGCCGCGATGCCGATCGCCGCGATCGGCCCCAGACTGCGGTTGGAGTTGAGTTCGGACAGCATCAGGCACAGCACGCCCAGGATCACCGTCCCGGCCGACGCGGCCACCGGCGCCAGCACACCCCGCCACGCGCGCAGCACCGCGGGGATGCGGCGGCCGTCGAGGTGCAGTTCCTCGCGGAACCGGGACACCAGCAGCAGCGCATAGTCGGTGGCGGCGCCGAAGACGAGGATGAACAGGATCCCCTGGCTCTGCCCGTTCAGCGTGACGGCATCGGACGTGGCCAGGGCGTACACCACCGCGCCCGCGCCGGCGAGCGCGAACACCGCGGAGAGCAGCACGAACACCGGCAGCAGCGGACTGCGGTAGACGACCACGAGGATCAGGAACACCACCGCCGCCGCCACCGCCAGCAGCAGCCCGTCGATGCCGGAGAACGCCACCCCCAGGTCCGCAGCCTGGCCGGCGGGACCGCTGACGAGCACGCGCAGCCCGTCCGGCGCGGTGCCGGAGATGCGCGTGCGCAGCGCGTCGACGGCGTCGGCCGTCTCCGCCGCATCGACGGGCAGCACCATCTCGAATGCGCGGCCGTCATCGGAGCGGATCGGCGGCGATCCCTGCTGCGCCACGGCACCGGGCCCGGCCGCCCAGTCCGCCAGTGCCCGCAGGTAGTCCGCGTCCTCGGCGCTCACCGGCGCACTCTCGGATCCACGGTCTGCTACCAGCACCGCGGGGACGGTGTCGGAATCGGCGAAGTCCTGCTGCAGCTGCCCGGCGCGGGTCGACTCCGCCGAGGACGGCAGGAACGCGGTCTGCGAGTTGGACTGCACGGAGGCGAGTCCGCCGATCAGGGGCCCGCCCACGCCGCCGATCGCCAACCACACCACGATCGCGCAGGCGGGCAGCATCCATCGGAGTAGCCGGCCGCCGCCGTCGGTCGGGGGCCGGCCGCTCCGGCCATCGACCGGGTCGACGTCCTCGTCCCGCACCGCGACCCTCCTCGCACCGTCCGCCGTCCACCGGACACTACGTGCCGCCGTGCGGTTCCGTGGCGCGCTCCGTGTCCCCGCAGCGCCCTCGCCGGAGTGCGGCCGAAAAGCAGCCTGTCAGTGCCCACCGCCGAGCACGTGGCTGCCTGCGGCGCTGAGGCCCAGGCTCGCGGAGGCCAGCGCGCCGAGCGGCGATCCTGGAGGGAGGTCGCCTGTCTCCACCCAGGCGCGGAGATCCGCGGACATCTGCGCGAAGTAACTCGACCAGTACTCGAACATCCCGGCACCTCCGACTTCCGACGATCCGCGAGCCGGGGCCGACTCGCGTCCAGAGAACTGCTTCACCGACGGCTGCGGGCTACTGGAGGCGTGCGCTGATCACCGGCCAGGACCGTGCGAGTTCGTCGCGCCAGTAGGGCCAGTCGTGTTCGCCTACGGGCTGCGCGCTGCGCACCACGTCCACTCCGGCCGCCTGCAGGACCGGCACCAGTTGGTCTGTGCACAGGTTCGACCCGGCCTCGAGCAGCCCGCCGATGACGATGCGGCGCTCGAGTTGCGGGACGTCAAGGGTCTCGTGCGGGCCGGGCAGCCCGTTGCCCGAGGAGAGGTAGACAGTGGTGCCGCGCAGGCCGTCCGCGTGCGCGAAGATGTCGTGCGCCTGCCAGTCCGGGCCGCCATAGGGGCCCCACATCATGTCCGTCGTGGCCCCGCCGTCGATGACGACGAGACTGGTGAGTTCCCGGCCGAGCGGGCCCCGGGTGCTGTAGCAGCCGCTGTAGCCGGCAACCGCCTGGTAGAGCCCGGGATTGCGTTCGGCGAGCATCAGCGCGCCCTCCGCACCACTGGAAATGCCGCCGATCGCGTTGTTGCCGTTGGTGTCGAACCGGGCGTCGATCACCGGTGGGAGCTCCTCGGTCAAGAAGGTCTCCCACTTGACCGTGCCGAACTTCGGATGTTCCTGCTGCCAATCGGTGTAGAGCGTGCCGGTGCCGCCGACCGGGAAGACCGCATAGACGTCCTTGTCGGCGAAGAACGCCGCCGCGCCGCCCTTGGAAGGATCGAGCCAGTTGTTGCTCGCCGTCTGCCCCGAGTTGCCGTCGAGCAGGTAGTAGACGCCGTGCGGGCCGTCGTCGTGCGCCGGCAGCATCACCATCACGGGGATGTCGCGCGCCATCGAGGGGCTGTGCACCTCGAGGCGGACGAGCCGGTCCGATACGCGCTGCGCATCTGCGACCGTCGCCGTCGCGGCCCCGGCTGCACCGGGTGCGCCGAGGACGGCGACCACCATTAGCAGGGCGGCTGCGAGCCACCCGCGTCCGCACCGGACCATGTCACGCTCCCCGCACTCCCGACCATGAGTTGCGCCCGCGTCTGCACGGACTCCAATCGCTCTATGACGCAGTAATTCCCCGGCCGCGATGCGACCGGGGAATCCTGCACTACGCGCCTACTTCGCCGGCGTTCCGCCACTCAGTGTGGTGAGCGCGTCGAAGAAGCGCTGTGTCAGTTCGCCGAGTGCGGGGCCACTGCCTGTAACCAGTTCGGATGAACCGTTCGCGATTGCCTTGATCGCGTCAACCGATCCCTGGATCATATTTCCTCCAAAGTGTGAGTCAGGTGGGGTGGGCGGTCACAATTACCTTGACGACCGCGCCGTGAAATCCGACTGGTCTGCGCCTACGGCGTAGGCTCCGGGCCAGCAATGTCGCGAATCGAACCCGTAAGCGATCCGGTGACGAGATCCAGGCTGCCGTCACCGAAGACCATCGGGCCGAGCAGCAGTTGCAGCGTGTTTCCGAGAATCGTGGTCAGAGAACCCATGTGTTTCCCCTTGCGCCATGCGAGCGACGCAGTGTGATCCGCAACGCCCGACTACTGAGTACGTGTACACGATCACACTAGCAGCAGTTACTGCGGCGTACAAGGACTTGAATCAAGCCCTCCACCAAGTTTCACTTCCGCCCCAGAAATCCGGCTTCACGCCATTGACCCCTCTGTGAATGCCGCCCGCCGCAGCGCAGCGAATTCCCTGATCACACCCTCCCGGTAGGTTTCCATGTCCGGCACCACGGACGGGTCCGCAAGGATGTTCAGCGTCAGCACTTCGCTGTCTTTGAAGCACATGTAGTGCCGGAGCAGATCGCCGTTACCCGGCGGCTGGTTCGGGAGCGCGCCCGTGCCCGGCATCCCGAAGAACTCCCGCCCGGTGGCGTCGATCGGGATGTTGCTGACCATCGTGTGGTCGGCGCGTGCGGCGGCCGGCGGCGCGACTCTGGCGCCCACCGCCGACAACTTGAGCAGCGGCGCGGGAGCAACGTCGATACGTCCCGCGTAGCGGCGCACGGCCGCGAACTCGCTGCGGTGTTTCGCCGCCCTGGAGTCCGCAGTGATGCGGGCGAGCCTGGTCAGGCCGTCCTCCAGCTCGTTGTGCAGGGGGATCGAGAGCAGCACCAACTGATTCGCCGTATCCCACTCTTCGGTTCTCCGAACGGACCGCGGCACCTTCGCCGCCAACGGGATCTGCGTGAAATCCTCCCCGCCGGCGCCGATCTCACGCAGAGCGCCCCCGACGACGCACAACAGAACATCGTTGACGGTGGCGCCCGGGACCGCGCTCTTGATGGCCGCTATGTCCCGGAGGGGAAGGGTCAGGAAGTCGATGGACGGTGTCCCGGTCACCGGCCCGTTCAGCCGGGTGGACTGGAACATCTCGGTGCGCTGGACAAGGCCGGCGCTCTCTGCGTCAGCGATGTCCCGTGCGGCCCGCCTGGCCGACGCCGCTCCCCGGATGAACCGGTAGACCGAGCGCGGAGTCCCCGCGACCGCACGGAGGGCCATCGGACCCGGTCGGCCGCCGTGCGACGCGCTTCCTGCCGGAGCATCCGGTGGTGAGTCCGCGAACATCGGCCAGGTGATCGTCCTGATGGCCAGTCCATCCGCGGCGCTGTGATGCATCTTCAGCACCACCGCCGTCATCCGCTCCGGCATACCGCGCACGTCCCGGATGCCCGTGATCACGTGCAATTCCCATGGCGGCCTGGTGAGGTCCATCGGCGCACCGACAACGGTGGCGAGCACCGCGCCCGCCGGTCCCCATCCGGGCGAGTCGAGCGGGTGCACGTGCACGTGCCGATCCAGGTCCGGCTCCGCGTCCACCCAGTACGGATAGTCGAGGTCCAGGAACTCGCGTTGAATCCGCCGCGTGAAAAGCGGCGCGACATGCAGCCGCTTCGACATCCACTCCATTGCCGCGCGCGTGTCCACCACCGGGGAATCCGGCGCGGTCTCATCGAAGAACACCACCGCCACCAGCTGATTCCGGTGGCCGGAGTGCTCCCCGAAGAGGTACTCGGCATCGCGCGGCTTCATGCGCTCAGCGGGCGGCCCCAGCGCTTTCTCCGCGATGCCTGACGCGGCACGCCTACCCGTCGCAATGATGCCCACCGGCCTGCTCCCCTCGGTCACCGCCCACGATAACGGGAACTCAATCCGCTGGAGAGCGGATCGGACGGGAATCCGGCGACCCGGCCCGGTCTTCTCCGTCCGGTCACCCGCATTTCACACGCAATCCATTGACATCGCCCGCATCGCACGGAAGGGTCAGCCTCGTGTCCACCCGGTGTGCGGGCGGACACGAGTTACACACTGCAACTCCATCACCGAGCAACATCGGAGGCTATTCACGTGCGTACCAGGAATTCTGTTCTCAAGCGCGTCGTCGGCGGCGGCTTCGCCGTGGCCGTGGCTTCGGCCTTCATCGTCCCGGGCGTCGCTTCCGCGGAGGAAGCCGATTCCGGCTCACTGAGCGGCATCTCGGCTGAAGACAGCGGCTTCTCGTTCGGCTCTGTGACCGACGTGCTCGGCTGCTTCACCGACAGCGGCGATCCCGAGCCCGCCGCAGACGGCGATGAGAACGCGGATGACGACGGCGGGATCTCCATCGGCTCCGTCACCACGGTGATCGACTGCCTCTCCGACGCCATCGGCGGCGGCAACGGCGACGGCGGCAACGGCGACGGCGGCAATGGCGACGGCGGCAACGGCGAGGCGTAATCGGACGCACGCATGACAAGGGCGGGGCCCGGATCCGAAGATCCGGGCCCCGCCTTTTTCTCGCTCAGCGCGTGGGCGGACTCAGAAGTCCATGCCGCCCATGCCGCCGGTCGGGTCCGCCATGGGGGCGGCCTTCTCCGGCTTGTCGGCGACGACGGCCTCGGTGGTGAGGAACAGAGCCGCGATGGACGCCGCGTTCTGCAGCGCCGAGCGGGTGACCTTCACCGGGTCGTTGATGCCGGCCGCCAGCAGGTCCTCGTACTCGCCGGTGACGGCGTTGAGGCCCTGGCCGCCGGGCAGCTCGCGCACCTTGGCGGCCACCACGCCGGGCTCGAGGCCCGCGTTCTCGGCGATCTGCTTGAGCGGCGCCTCCAGCGCGACGCGGACGATGTTGACGCCCGTCGCCTCGTCGTCGGCGAGCTTCAGCGCGTCCAGCGCCGGCAGCGCCTGCAGCAGCGCCACACCGCCGCCGGAGACGATGCCCTCCTCGACGGCCGCCTTCGCGTTGCGGACTGCGTCCTCGATGCGGTGCTTGCGCTCCTTGAGCTCCACCTCCGTGGCGGCACCGGCCTTGATGACGGCGACGCCGCCGGCCAGCTTCGCCAGACGCTCCTGCAGCTTCTCGCGGTCGTAGTCGGAGTCGCTGTTCTCGATCTCCGCGCGGATCTGGCTGACGCGGCCCGCGATGGACTCGGAATCGCCCTGGCCCTCGACGATGGTGGTCTCGTCCTTGGTGACCACGATCTTGCGCGCCTTGCCGAGCAGCTCCAGGCCCGCGCCCTCCAGCGAGAGGCCGACCTCCTCGCTGATGACCTGGCCGCCGGTGAGGATGGCCATGTCCTGCAGCATCG
>CAYVJJ010000149.1:0-1096 GCA_964451655.1 uncultured Mycobacteriaceae bacterium
GATCGCCGTGCTGCGCTGGGTCCGGGACAACATCGCCGCGTTCGGCGGCGACCCGCACAACGTGACGTTGTTCGGTGAATCCTCCGGCGCCGGCGCGGTGACGACCCTGATGACCGTCCCCGGTGCCCGCGGCCTGTTCCACCGCGCCATCGCGCAGAGCTCACCGGCCACGTCCGTGTACGGCGGTGGTCGTGCCTCGTCGGTGGGCGGGCGCCTGCTGGAGATGCTGGGGGTGGACCGCGACCGCATCGGCGATCTGCGCACCATGGACGTGCGGCGGCTCGTGGACGCGAGTACGCGGCTCGTGGCCGACGGCTTCGGGCGTGCGCCGGGAACTCTCGCCATCGCGCCTGTCGTCGACCGGGATCTGGTGCCGCACTACCCGGTGGCGGCGTTCCAGAAGGGACTGCAGCACCGCGTACCCCTCATCATCGGGACGAACCGGGACGAGGCGTCGATCTTCCGACTGCTCAGATTGCGCATGCTGCCTGTCACGCCGGGCTCCGTGTACCAGATGATGGCCGGGGTGCTGGCTGCGAATCCGGACGTCGAGCCCGAGCGCGTGGCGGCGATCCTCGCGGGGTACCGGCAGCTGCCGCGAACGCGGGGGGCCGTCTCGGTCTCGCAGGACGCGGCGTTCCGCATGCCGGCGGTGTGGATCGCGGAGGCGCACAGCCGCGTGGCGCCGACGTGGCTCTACCGCTTCGACCATGCGACGCCGATGCTCCGGGCGGCCAGGGTGGGCGCGGGGCATGCGACGGAGATCCCGTACGTGTTCGGCACCTTCGGGGCGTTGCAGCACGATCCGACGTTCCTGCTGGGCGGTCGTCGTTCCGCCGAACGGGTGGCGGACCGTCTCCGCCACCGCTGGCTGGCCTTCGCCCGCACCGGCGACCCTGACGGCGGGCCGGGCGCGGGCGGGCGGCCCGCAACGGTGCCGTGGGCGCGATACGGCGAGCGAGGCCGGCGCACCCTCGTGATCGACCGGCACGACGAGGTGGTGGCGGACCCGGACAGAGAGATGCGCGGAATATGGGGTGACAGAGTAGTCGGGTTCCCCTGAAGGCCCGGCCCGGCGGCGTATGACCGCGGGGTG
>CAYVJJ010000149.1:1196-4195 GCA_964451655.1 uncultured Mycobacteriaceae bacterium
GGGAGAGGCCGGCGTAGTCGGGTTCCCCTGAAGGCCCGGCGCGTTCCGCGTCAGCCGATGCGTGTGGCGAGTCGGCCTGCGAGCCCGATGGCCCGGTCCGCCAGTCCGCTGACCCGCCCGATCAGTTCGCTGTCGCCGAGAACGGCCGTCGGATCGCCTGCCGAGTCCGAAAGCCGCGCCGCGATGTCGCCGGGGCTCTGCTGCGTGATGGTGCCTCCCGGGTCCGACCCGGACCGGGGTGCGGGCGCGGAACCGGACCCCGCACCGACCGAGGACCATTGTCCGTAGCTGCTCTTGAGGATCGTGTTGAGATCGATGCCCACCCCGTCCACCTGGTGTTCGTCGATCGAACGCTGGTAGAGGTGCGCGGCCTCGTGGACGCGGCCGTCGCTGCCCCACATGTGCTGCCAGAAATAGGCGCCGACGCCTGCCGCCATCGCCCAGTCGATCGTCGGGGCATTGCAGTACACGCCGGTGCGCCCGTGCCCGAGTACGCTCTCGCAGCCCTGCAGGAAGGGCAGGACCTGGTCGTCGAATTGGGCACGGGTGGGGTTGGAGTCGATGGACATGTAGATGGGGGCGCTGTCGGGCCCGCCGGCCGCACGGTGCAACTCCGCGCCGATGGTCGCATGGTGGACCCCGGCGTCGTACCCGCCGTGCCAATCGGACGAGTCGCCCTTGCCGTACTGGTAGCAGGAGACCACCTCGAGTCCGGCGGCGTGCAGGGCCTGGGCTTCGGTGCGCCGCATCGGCTTGCCGTGCATCCAGGCGGCCCGGGGCTCGGAGCAGTACCGGACGGCCCCCTTGTAGCCGGCGGCCCGGATCGATGCGGGTGAGGGCACGCCCGCCGAGTAGTCGATGAGTGTGCCCAGTCCGTCTGCGCGGGCGGCGGGCATTCCGATGAACGCCATACCCGCTGCGGCGGCGGCGCCCGTGGCGAGCGTCCGCAGGGCATCGCGACGTGTCAGTTCCACTGTGACCTCCCGGGCGGCCGGCGGGCGGCCACATGGCGATACATGAGTGACGGTCTTGCAGGGAAGTCAACTACTGATGCGCGCGTGTTGCAAGTGAAATCTGTGAATTGAGATGCGTGCGGCGGCGTCGGGGCCGGGGCAACGGCACGGATCAGGATGCGGAGAAGCCTCCGGCGACGGGGCGACCGGTCCCGCCGGAGTGGATGAGGGGCGGCCGGCGGGGGTCAGCCGTCGGCGCCGGCGACGACGGGGGTGACGTCCATCTGCGTGATCCCCGTGCCCGTCGCCGCACACCCCGTCGTCGAGTGATCGAGCACGACCGAGGCGGTCTCGCCCGGCGGGTAGACGCGGAGTCCGGTCACCGGTGTCGGATCGCACCGCTCAGCGGGGTAGTTGTGCACCTGGGCCGCCCGCACCTGGGCGGATGCCGAGGCACCCGGTGCGAGCGGGACGGGGTGCTCCGGCCGCGGGGACCGGGCCGCGGGTGCGCCCACCTGCGATCCGTCGGGACCGGTGTAGGAGACCCCCGGATAGCCGTACATCGTGCACGTGTCTCCGGACGTGTTGGTGAACACCAGTGTCAGAATCGCTGAACCGGCGGCGCCGCCGACCCGGCCGAGGTGCGTGTCCAGCGCCGCCGCGGTGCAGCCGGGCCCGGCGTCGGGTGCGGGCGCAGCGCCGTCCCCGGGCGTCGCAGGGGCCGGCGGCGGAGCGGGGATCGGGCTGGGAGCGGGGGTGGGTATGGCCTCCGGGGTGCGTCCGGCTTCGCTGGGGGCGGTGGCGCGCGCCTGCAGCGACGGGACCGTGGTCTCCTGCGCGCTGGGGCCGGTGACCGTGCTCTCGCACGCTGCCAGGCCGGCGGCCGCGGCGAGGACCGCGAATGCTCCAGCGGTGCCGCGGAGGATCGTCGGCGCGGAACGCCCGCCACGTTGCACGCCCCGCGGGCGGCGGCCCGCGGCGGCGGAGCGCCTCGACGGAACCTTCACGCCCCCGAGCCTACTCGAGCCGTCGCGCCCGGATCGTGTACCGCCGTCCACCACTGTGTCCGTCCGGCCGACCGCCGTGGCCGCACTGCCCGGCGATAGTGTCGGAGCCGGCCGCGACAGGGGGTGCGCCTCCGCGACGGCGGCGCCGTTGAACGAAGGGAGCCGGGATGTCCGACGATCCGGAGCTGCTGCCGCATCCCGTGACCGGCCGGTTGTTCGCGTCGCCTGTCCCGCCCGGCACCGGTTGGCCGGACGACCCGGCCGATTCCGCGACCCCGGTGGCCCGCACCCCTGCGCAGGTCGCCGCGCTCGCGGAGGACGCGGACGGCCTGAACGGTCTCGATGCACGGATCTCGGTGTGCAGGGCATGCCCGCGCCTGGTCGGGTGGCGCGAGGAGGTCGCCAGGACGAAGCGCCGGTCTTTCGCCGGCCAGCCGTACTGGGGCAGGGGTGTACCCGGTTTCGGCGCCGACTACCCGCAGATCCTCGTGGTGGGCCTGGCGCCGGCCGCGAACGGCTCCAACCGCACCTCACGGATGTTCACCGGCGACCGCGCCGGGGACTGGCTCTACGGTGCACTGTTCCGTGCCGGGCTGGCGGAGATCCCCACCAGTACGCACGCGGGGGACGGTCAGCGTCTGCACGGC
Organism: uncultured Mycobacteriaceae bacterium; assembly: GCA_964451655.1. Classification (GTDB taxonomy): domain Bacteria; phylum Actinomycetota; class Actinomycetes; order Mycobacteriales; family Mycobacteriaceae; genus Tomitella. The sequence continues at coordinate 3,804 of CAYVJJ010000149.1, forward strand.
GTGCGGATCGTCTCCGCGGTGCGCTGTGCGCCGCCGGCGAACAAGCCGAGCACTGTCGAACGCGATACCTGCGCTCCATGGATGGACGCGGAGCTGGCGATGGTGCTGCCGACGGTCCGGGTGATCATCGCGCTCGGCGGCTACGGGTGGGATGCGGCGCTGCGGGCGTTGCGGGACGCGGGGGCGTCCGTGCCGAAGCCGAAGCCCCGTTTCGGCCACGCGGCGCGGGCCGAGGTCCGCATCGCCGACGGTCATCACGTGGTCATGCTCGGCTGTTTCCACCCCAGTCAGCAGAACACGTTCACGGGCAAGCTCACCGAACCGATGCTCGACGCGCTGTTCGCGGACGCGCGCGCCATCGCCGGAATCGGCCCGCCCTGACCCGGCCCGCC
>CAYVJJ010000149.1:4295-6763 GCA_964451655.1 uncultured Mycobacteriaceae bacterium
TGTTCGCGGACGCGCGCGCCATCGCCGGAATCGGCCCGCCCTGACCCGGCCCGCCCTGACCCGGCCCGCAGGCGGCAGGCTCACTGCGCGTAGCGCAGGACCGACAGCATCGCCTGCTCGTCCGCCGGTTCCCCGTCGCGCACGCGGCATCCGTCGAGGGCGGTGTGCAGGGCTGCGGTGTCGATGCCGGCGCCGATCGCCACGAGCCGCGTGGCGGGAGCCCCGCGCGGACGGGAGGAGCCTGCCGGCGCGGCGCCGCCGACGGACCGTCGTCGGGCATGGATATAGCGGCCCACGGTCTGGATCTCGAACGTGCCGCAGTCCTCCGGGTCCGCCAGCGCCACCACGCCCTTGGTGCGGTACAGGCCGGCCGGAGCGCTTTCGAGGAACTCGATGAGGCGCCGCGGATGCAGCGGACCGTCGTGCACGTAGGAGACGCTGTCGTATCCGGCGTGCGGGTGCGCGTGCCCGTCGTCGGACGGGCTCCCCGGCCCGTCCGGGGGTCCGTCCGCGTCCGAGCCGTCGCGGAGCAGCTCGTCGATGGTCATCTGCCGGGCGGCCGGAGCGGACGGCCTGCGGCGCTCGTCGAGCAGGAGAGCGGGATCGATCCGTCCGTGGACCGCCTCGACCACCGGCACCGGACCGCACAGCGGGGCCAGGACTGCGCGGACCTCGTCCAGGGCGGCGGGGGAGGCCAGGTCGGCCTTGCCCAGGACGACGAGATCGGCGAGGCGGACGTGCGCATCCAGCTCCGGATGTCTGCGGCGGGTCAGCAGGAACGCGGAGGCGTCGACCACCTCGATCAGGCCGCCGTAGCGGACGCTGCGGGCGTCGCTGCCGACCACCATCCGGATCAGACTGCGCGGCTCGGCCAGACCGCTGGCCTCGATGACGACGGCGTCGACTCCGCCCGGGGCGGCCGTGATGCGGTCCAGAACATCGTCGAGATCGTCGCCGTCGACGGCGCAGCACACGCACCCGTTGCCCAGGTCCACGACGCCGTCGACCTGACCGGCCACCATCAGCGCATCGACGCCCACGGCGCCGAAATCGTTGACGATCACCCCGAGCCGGGCCCCGAGGCTGTTGGACAGCAGGTGGTTGAGCAGGGTGGTCTTCCCGGACCCGAGGAATCCCGCCAGCACGAGCACCGGGACCGGCTCCGCGGTCACTGCCCGTGCTCCCGGGCGCCGCGCGGGCCGGAGCGAAGCCGCGGCGGTGTGAGCCAGATCGGTTCGGGCCGGGCCGCGTCCTCCGTGTCCGGCGCCGGTCTGGACCGCAGCCTCCCCGCCTCGGACGTGCACCACCGCTGGAGGCCGGCGACGTCGATGCCGTGGGGCCGCTGCCCGGAGAACGGGTCGATCGAGGCCACGGCGCGGTCGAGGACAGCGGCCGCACCGCGCGGGTTGCCCCGCGCGGCGTGGGTGACGCCCACGGCGAGCTGAGCAAGCCCGCGCCACAGTGTCCGCTCGGGGCCGGAGGTCTGCTTCCAGTGGTCCTCGAACACGTCGTGCGCGTGGAAGGGGCGGTGGTCGTCGAGGAGCCGCTGGCCCAGTCCGATCGTCTCCCCGGGTGTGCGCGGGATGCCCTCCGGCTGACGCGGAACCCCCTCGGCGCCGCGGGGCAGCGGGCGGCCGAGGGCGTCGCGGGGCCGGTCGTTCACTGCGCGGCCCCGGGCGTCCCTGGGCCGGTCCGCCGACGCCGGCGGGGACGGGGCTGACGGGTCGTCCGGTTCCGGATCACGTGTGGACACGCCTACATTGTCCGCGACGCCCGAGCCCGGCGCCCGGAGGCCAGCTGCACGATCACGACTGCGCAGGTCAGCGTCCAGATTCCGAGCGCCACCCACGATTCCCAGCGGCCGACTTCCGAGAGCCAGTGCGTACCGCGGATCGTCCCCAGCTGCCGGCTGGATTCGCCGTACATGCCGATGGGGAACACCATCGACCACCAGGCGGTGCGGAACCGCGGCGTTCCGGGACGGCGGCGGAGCTGCCAGACGAACAGCGCCGACAGCAGCGGAATCAGCCAGGTGGAGAACGACCACAGGACCATCGACACGGTGGAGACCACCCCGGGGTCCAGCAGCGACTCGTCGGTGCTCAGGTTCAGGATCTGCGCACCCGCCAGGACCGAGATCGCGGCAGAACCCATGAATATCCAGTACGGCGCCACCGGTTCGCGCTGGGTGATGCGGTGCAGCATGAGCCGGGAGAACTCCAGGCCCGCGATGAGCCCGAACTGCACCAGGCCCACCGACCAGCACAGCGCGGCGAACGTCGCCAGGCCCGGCGAGGAGAACTGGACGGCGTAGGCGCCGCAGACGACTGTGACCGACTGGGAGGACACCACCCACAGGAACCACGTGCCGTCCACCTGGCCGAGTTCGTCCTCGAACGTGCCGGGCGGTGGGCGCCGGTGGCCCGCCACGGTGCGCGCGGCCACGGTGTACCCGAGCACCAGCCACG
>CAYVJJ010000150.1:0-6742 GCA_964451655.1 uncultured Mycobacteriaceae bacterium
GCGGAGACTTCGGAGGACGCAGCAGAGGCCCCGGAGGGTGATGACGAGGACGACTACACCGCCGAGCACGGCACGCGCCCGGGCGGGAACACCGTCGCCGAGTTGCTGGCCCGCATGCGGGAGTCGGGCACTGTGCCGGAGAATCTCGGTCGGCGCCGCCGTCGGGCCGACGACTGACCCCGGCCTGCAGCACGTGGCCGACGTGCGCCCCGGGCCTGCATCGGCCGCGGCCACCGATCCGCAATCGCCGCTCAGCCCGTGTCGCGAGCCTGCTCGGCGCACCCCCGTGAGTTACCTCACTGCAGCCTGTCGACCCGGCCCGTAGCGCGTTATCCTCGCTGGGAACGTCCGGTACCTGCACGGCAGGACTGGAACGACTCTGGAAGGACCCTGCGAGTGACCTCACTCGGTCAAGATTCCGCGCTGCCGGGCGCTACTGCGCACGCGGCCGCGGATTGGCCCCGGCCTGCACGGCTGTCCGTCGGTGTGATCTCCGCGGGCCGTGTCGGTGCGGCCATGGGCGCCGCCCTCGAGCGCGCCGGCCACGTCGTCGGCGCCTGTTCCGCCGCATCGGAGGCCTCCCTGGAGCGTGCGCGGATTCGGCTGCCGGAGTCCCGCATCGCCCCCGTGCACGAGGTCGCTGCTGTATCCGAGCTGATCGTCCTCGCCGTTCCCGACACGGAGTTGGCGTCTGTGGCAGTCGGCCTGGCTGCGACGACCCCGGATTGGCACGGCCGGATCGTGCTGCACACTTCCGGCGCCAACGGTGTCGCGGTCCTTGCTCCACTGGCCGCGCGCGGTGCCATCTGTCTCGCCGTCCATCCGGCGATGACCTTCACCGGCGACGCCGCCGACGCGGAACGACTCGGCTCCGCATGCTTCGGAGTCACCGCATCGGACGACGTGGGCATGGCCATCGCCCAATCGCTGGTGCTGGAGATCGGCGGTGAGCCCGTCGTCATCCCCGAACAGTCCCGCACCCTTTATCATGCGGCACTCGCCCACGGCAGCAACCATCTGGTGACGCTGGTGCGGGATGCCGCCGCGGCGCTCACCGCGGCGCTGGGGCCGTCGGCACGGGACGCGGACGGCACCATCACCGACGAGCCCGGCGCCTCTGAACGCATCCTCGCCCCACTGCTCACCGCCGCCCTGGACAACGCCCTGCGCTACGGCGACAGTGCTCTGACCGGGCCCGTCGCTCGCGGGGACGCGGCCGCCGTGACGGCTCATCTGGGGGCGATGGCGGAGACGGACCCGGCGGTCGCCGAGTCCTACCGGAGCCTCGCCCTGCGCACCGCACAGCGTGTGCACGCCGCCCCGGCCCTCTTCGACGCGCTGGCCGAGCGGTCGGATCCCGCCGCGGAGGCGGCAGCCGCTCAGACCGACAGCACCTCCGACCGGCAGGAGCAGAACCGGTGACCACCCACGCAGCCGGCGGCTACGTCCCCGGAGAACTGACCGTCCACCACGACCCGGCCGAAATCACGGCCGTCTCGCGCGCCCTGCGGGGCGTGGGTCGGCAGGTGGTGCTGGTGCCCACCATGGGGGCGTTGCACGAGGGTCACCTCGAACTCGTGCGGCAGGCCAAGCGGACCCCCGGTTCGGTGGTGATCGTCTCGATCTTCGTCAACCCGCTCCAGTTCGGCGCGGACGAGGACCTGGAGTCCTATCCCCGCACCCTGGACCGTGATGTGGAGCTGCTGCGCCGCGAGGGGGTCGAGCTGGTGTTCGCGCCCACCGCGTCGGCGATGTATCCGGCCGGGCGCCGCACGATGATCCATCCCGGCCCGCTGGGCTCGGAACTCGAGGGCGCGGCCCGGCCTACCCATTTCGCGGGCATGCTCACCGTGGTGTGCAAGCTGTTCCGGATCACGGCGCCGCACATCGCGTACTTCGGGGAGAAGGACTACCAGCAGCTCGCGCTGATCCGGCAGATGGTCGTCGACCTCGACCTGGACGTCAAGATCGTAGGCGTACCGACGGTGCGTGAGCCGGACGGGCTGGCGCTGTCATCGCGCAACACGTACCTCACGGATGAGCAGCGCGCGCTGGCCACCACCCTGTCCGCTGCCCTGGTGGCGGGCGCGCACGCGGCCGCGGACGGGGCCGACGCGGTGGTGGCCACCGCGCGGCGCGTGCTCGACACCGTCCCGGAACTCGACGTCGACTACCTCGAGCTGCGCGGGCTCGACCTGGGGCCCGCGCCCGAAGTGGGCGAGGGGCGACTTCTCGTCGCCGCCCGCCTGGGCGCCACCCGGCTGATCGACAACGTGGGCGTGCCCATCGGAACGGGTTTCACCGGGTCCGACACGCCCGGAGTCCCGGAGGGGGAGCGCCTCATGCCGCAGCCCTGACCGGACACCCCGCCTACGCACCGCACCGGCTCGAACCGTCCACAGCAGCAGGACCAGGGAGGACCGCCATGTTCCGCACCATGCTCAAGTCCAAGATCCACCGCGCCACCGTCACGCATGCCGACCTGCACTACGTCGGGTCCGTCACGGTGGACGCCGACCTGATGAAGGCCGCAGACCTCTACGAGGGCGAGCAGGTGGCCATCGTCGACGTCACCAACGGCGCCCGGCTGGAGACCTACGTGATCACCGGCGAGCCCGGGTCCGGCGTGATCGGCATCAACGGCGCCGCCGCGCACCTGATCGATCCGGGCGACATCGTCATCCTCATCTCCTACGCGATGATGGACGAGAAGGAATCCCGCGAGTTCCAGCCGTCGATCGTGTTCGTCGACGAGAACAACGTCCCGACCGACCTGGGCGTGAACCCCGGTCATGCGCCCGAGGGGTCGGGCCTGGCCAGCCTGCGGGACGACGCGGCGGCGCACGACCCGGCCGATGACCTCGTCGGCAGCCCGGCCTGACGATGCTGCTCACCGTCGACGTCGGGAACACCAACACGGTGTTGGCCGTCTTCAGCGAGGACGACGACGCGGGCGATGAGCCGGTCATCCGGCGCCGCATGCGCACCGATCCGCGGCAGACCGCTGACGAGATCGCATTGACGGTCCGGGGGCTCCTCGGATCGCGGGCGGAGGCGATCACCGGGGTCGCGGCGCTGGCCACCGTGCCGTCGGTTCTGCGTGAACTGCGGCTGATGCTGGAGCGCTACTGGCCGCACGTGCCGCACGTGGTGGTGGCACCCGGGGTGCGGACCGGGGTGCCGCTGCTGGTGGACAACCCCAAGGAGGTCGGGGCCGACCGCGTGATGAACGCCTTGGCGGCGCACCGGCTGTACGGGTGCCCGACGATCATCGTCGATTTCGGCACCTCCACCCGCGTCGACGTGGTGACCGGCCAGGGGGAATTCCTCGGCGGCGCCATCGCCCCCGGGATCGATATCTCGGTGGATGCGCTCGCCACGCGCGGCGCCGCGCTGCGCAAGGTGGAGTTGGTCCGGCCGCGTTCGGTGGTGGGGAAGAGCACCGTCGAAGCCCTGCAATCGGGGATCCTGTTGGGGTTCGCCGGCCAGGTGGACGGTCTCGTCGACAGAGTGCGCCGAGAACTACCCGAATTCGCCGCCGACGATGTGGCCGTGGTGGCCACGGGAGGACTCGCCCAGGTGGTCCTGGACGAGTGCGAGACCATCACCGACCATGAGCCGGACCTCACCGTGATCGGGCTGCGCCTGGTCTACGAGCGCAATCGCGCCGGGAGCCGGGCCGCGCGCAGGCAGACGAAGTGACGGCGGGGGTCGTGCCGGCAGCGGTGGGTGCGCCGGCAGCGGTGGCGTCGACCGGCGCCGCGTTGACGCGGAGTACGCCGTCTGTGGCAGAATGATCGCCGTGAGTGTCGGAACCGCGGCGTCGCACAGCGCGACGCGGGAGCATGAGCGCCCTGGGGCCACCCTGTATGGCGCGGTGCCGGCATGTGCGCGTATTCCGGAGTGTTGTCGAGGCTGACGTCCGCCTCCACCTCCGCGCGGCTGCGGCCGCGTGCCTCACACTTCCGGAGTGATCCCATGACCGCCTTCATGGCCACCGGTGTCTCTGCACTGGAGCGCACCGCATCGTCCCCCGTGCCGGGAACCCCCGCCGGCCCCACTGTTGCCGCGACTGTTGCCACGCGGCCCCCGGAGGGCCTGCCCGCAGCGATGTACCTGGACGCCGTCGCCCGCGGCGCGGTGATCGTGGATATCCGCACGCACCGGCAGCGCTCGGCGGCGGGCGCACTTCCCGGGGCGCTCGCAATCGAGGCCGCGCTGGTCGAGACCCGGCTGGATCCCGCATCGCCCGGCCGGCTCGCAATCTCCGGCGGTCCGGATGTGGAGTGGGTGCTGGTGAGCGCGGACGGCACGCTGGCGTCGATGGCGGCCCGGGCGCTGCAGGCGATGGGCGTGCGCGGTGTCGACTATGTCTCCGGCGGTTTCGACGCGCTGGAGCGGCACCGGATGGTGACGGCGGGGAGCGCCGCGACGCACGTGCGGCGCGAAGGTGCGGCGATATCCTCTCACTGAACTCCTGCCGCTGGGCTCTTCCCGGGGCTCTTCCCAGGGCTCTTCCCGCTGGGCCGGTGCGGATCCTCCCGGTGCACCCGGATCGTCCCGCGCTCCGGTGCACCGGGCGCGGCGGCCGCGGTGGTGATCGGGACGTGATCGACTGCGCGGCCGGGCACGAGGTGACCGATGCCACCCATTACCCTGGGTGGCTGTGACTGACAATTCGCCCGGCCCCCGCGACCCTCACGACGCCGATCCCGATGGGAAGCCCCGAGGCAAGTCCGGGCAGTCGCACGCCGCGGGGAAATCCGCTGCGCCGGCGCGATCCCGCCCCGGTGACGATTCCGTTCCTGAACAGCACCGGATCCGTGCCGCCAAGCGCGAGCAGATGCTCGCCGACGGCGTCGAGCCCTATCCGGTGGAGGTGGAGCGCACCCATTCGCTTTCCGAGATCCGCGCACGGTACCCGGACCTGGAACCCGACACCTCCACCGGCGACATCGTGGGAGTGGTCGGCCGAGTCATCTTCATCAGGAATACGGGCAAGTTGTGTTTCGCCACTTTGCAGGAGGGCGACGGCACGCAATTGCAGGCGATGATCAGCCTCGCCGCGGTCGGCGAGCAGTCGCTGGCCGACTGGAAATCGCTGGTGGATATGGGCGATATCATCTCCGTCCACGGTGAGGTGATCAGTTCCCGCCGCGGTGAACTGTCGGTGATGGCGGATTCGTGGCGCATGGCGTCCAAGTCCCTCCGGCCGTTGCCCGTCGCGCACAAGGAAATGAACGAGGAGTCGCGCGTACGGCAACGCTACGTCGATTTGATCGTGCGTCCGGACGCCAGGCGGATCGCGCGCCAGCGAATCGCCGTGATGCGCGCCCTCCGTGACGCGCTCGACCGTCGCGGATTCCTCGAGGTCGAGACGCCGATGCTGCAAACCGTCCACGGCGGCGCGGCGGCGCGCCCGTTCGTCACCCGCTCCAACGCGATGGATATGGATCTGTACCTGCGGATCGCGCCGGAATTGTTCCTGAAGCGTTGTGTGGTCGGCGGAATCGACCGTGTCTACGAGATCAACCGGAACTTCCGCAACGAGGGCGTGGACTCGACGCATTCTCCGGAATTCGCGATGCTCGAGACCTACGCGGCGTACGGGACCTACGACGATTCCGCGCGCATGACGCGCGAGCTGGTGCAGGAAGTGGCCGACGCCGCGTTCGGGACCCGGCAGGTGACCTTGGCCGACGGGACCGTCTACGACGTCGATGGCGAGTGGGCGTCGCTCGAAATGTATCCCTCGCTGTCGGATGCGCTCGGCGATCAGGTCACCCCGGAGACCACCATCGCGGAGCTCACGGCTCACGCGGAGCGTCTGGGCGTGGAAGTGCCGACCACCGCGGTGACCCACGGCAAGCTGGTCGAGGAGCTCTGGGAGTTCACCGTGGGCGATCATCTGCATGCGCCCACGTTCGTGCGCGATTTCCCGGTCGAGACATCTCCGCTGACCCGTCAGCACCGCAGCAAGCCCGGCGTCACCGAGAAGTGGGACCTGTACATCCGCGGATTCGAGTTGGCGACCGGATATTCGGAGCTCGTGGACCCGGTGGTCCAGCGTGAGCGATTCGCGCATCAAGCGCGGCTGGCTGCGTCGGGGGATGACGAGGCGATGGTGCTGGACGAGGATTTCCTGGCGGCAATGGAGCACGGAATGCCCCCCACCACCGGTACCGGAATGGGGATCGACCGGCTATTGATGGCGCTGACGGGGCTGGGAATCCGCGAAACCATTCTTTTCCCGCTGGTCAGGCCGTTGCAAGGCTGATCGCGCACGGTATTCGGCCCGGGGAGGTCGCGTGATCGTCCGATCGCCCCGCCGCCCGTGGGCCGCCGCGATAATCGGTATTCCGCCGGCCTCGCCACCGGCGCCGGACGGATGTCCGTCGATAACCGCCCCGTCCGTCGATAACGCGGCCAGAAGGCGCGCACAGCGGATTGCCGCCGTGAATACTGATTTCCTGGGACAGGTGCATTGCGACTCGAATCGGTCTACTATCGGAATCGGAAGGCATAATCGAGGCTATTGCCTGCGGGACATTGCCTGCGGGGCATTGCCTGTGATTGTGCGATCCGGAACACGCCCCGGGGCACGACGTGGACTGCGGGGCGCGGACGAACTGAAGCGAGGGTTTGATGGCGAAGAAGGTTACGGTCACGCTTATCGACGACCTGGATCGGGAATCCGAAGCGGTGGAGACGGTCGAATTCGGGCTCGACGGCGTCAGCTACG
>CAYVJJ010000151.1:0-6695 GCA_964451655.1 uncultured Mycobacteriaceae bacterium
GTGTCGTCGAAGATCTGCAGCGCCTTGGTGCCCAGCATGGTGCCGGCCGCCGCCATCCCCTCGTAGTCCAGCGGCAGATCCAGGTGCTCGGCGGTGAGGATGGGGGTGGACGAGCCGCCGGGCGTGAAGAACTTCAGCTCGTGCCCCTCGCGCACGCCGCCCGCGTAGTCGAGCAGCTCGCGCAGCGTGATGCCCATCGGGGCCTCGTACTGGCCGGGGCGCTGCACATGCCCGGACAGCGAATACAGGGTGAACCCCGGTGATTTCTCGCTGCCCATGCTGCGGAACCAGTCGACGCCGCGGCGCAGGATCGCCGGCACGGACGCGATCGATTCGGCGTTGTTGACCACCGTCGGGCACGCGTACAGCCCCTCCACCGCGGGGAACGGCGGGCGCAGCCGCGGCTGGCCCCGCTTGCCCTCGAGCGAGTCCAGCAGCGCCGTCTCCTCGCCGCAGATGTAGGCGCCCGCACCGGCGTGCACCATCATCTCCAGGTCGAACCCGCTGCCGAGGATGTCGCGGCCCAGGTATCCCGCCGCGTACGCCTCCTCGACGGCCGCCCGCAGCCGGCGCAGCACCGGTATCACCTCGCCGCGCAGGTAGATGATCGCCCGCCGGGCGCGGAAGGCGTAGCAGGAGATGACGGCCCCCTCCACCAGCGCATGCGGGTTCGCCAGCATCATCGGGATGTCCTTGCAGGTGCCCGGCTCGGACTCGTCGGCGTTGACCACCAGGTAGTGCGGCTTGACGCGGCCGTCGGGGCCGGGGCCCTGCGGGATGAACGACCACTTGCGCCCGGTGGGGAATCCGGCGCCGCCGCGACCGCGCAGGCCCGAGTCGCTGACGGTGTCGATCACCTCGTCCGGCGTCATGCCCAGTGCGGTGCGCAGGCCCTCGTATCCGCCGCGCTCCCGGTAGCCGTCCAGGGTCCACGGCGCCTCGTCGCCCCAGCCTTCGCTGAGCACGGGCACCAGACCCGTGGAGTGCGCGGCCCCCTCCGTGCCGGCCGTCAGGCGCAGACCGGCCAGCGAGGCGTGCCCCGCCGCCCCGCCGGCCTCCAGCGCCCCGGGCCGTTCGTCCTGGAAACCCGCGAGCGTGCGGCAGGCGGCGCGGTAATCGTGCAGCGGAGCCCCGCGCGTCGGCGTGACCGTCTCTCCCGCGCGCAGACGGTCGACCAGGTCGATGGCCGACCCGGGCGTCCTGTCGTCGAAGAACTCCCAGTTGACCATCATCACCGGGGCGAAGTCGCAGGCCGCATTGCACTCGATGGCCTCGACGGTGACGGCGCCGTCGGCCGTCGTGTCGTCCGGCCCGGCCCCCACGCCCAGGTGCCGGCGCAGCGCGGCGAGGATCTCGTCGCCGCCGAGCGTCGCGCACAGGGCGTTGGTGCACACCCCCACGTGGTAGGTGCCGGTGGGATTGCGCCGGTACATCGAGTAGAAGCTCGCGACGGCCGCGACCTCGGCCGTCGACAGCCCCAGGTGGCGGGCGCAGAACTCGATGCCCGCCGGGGTGAGGTACCCGTCCTCGGCCTGGACCAGATGCAGGAGCGGGATGAGCGCCGAGTGTTCGGGCACGATGCCGCCCTCGGGGTCGGCCGCCTCGTCGTCGGCGTAGCGCGCGATGATCACCGCGGCGTCGGCGTCCATGCGTCGCAGCGTGTCCGGGTCGTAGCTGTCGCGCGCGCCCGGCTTGACCAGACGCGCCGTCTCGGAGGCCGCGCGGCCGATCCGGATGGGCACCGGCCCGCCCGTCGATTCCGTGCCGCTGGCGTAGGAGCTGCGGACCGGCGGACCCGATTCCGGCGCCGGCCCGGCCGGGCGCTCGACATACGTGCGGCGCTGCACGGTCATCGGTCCACCCCTCCCATCACCGGGTCGATGCTGGCGACGGAGGCGATCACGTCGGAGACCATCCCGCCCTCGCACATCGCCGCCACCGCCTGCAGGTTGGTGAACGACGGGTCGCGGAAGTGCACGCGGTAGGGCCGCGTGCCGCCGTCGGACACCATGTGCACGCCGATCTCCCCCCGCGGCGACTCCACCGCCGTGTACACCTGGCCGGGCGGCACACGGAAGCCTTCGGTCACCAGCTTGAAGTGGTGGATCAGCCCTTCCATCGAACCCTCCATGATGTGGCGGACGTGCCCGGCGGACTGCCCGATCCCGTCCTCGCCCACCTCCAGGTCCGCGGGCCAGGCGAGCTTGCGGTCCTCGAGCATCACCGGCCCCGGGCGCAGCCGGTCCAGGCATTGCTCGATGATCTTGAGCGACTCGCGCATCTCGCCGATCCGGATCAGGTAGCGGCCGTAGCAGTCGCACCCGCGGTCGGTGACCACGTCGAACTCGTAGTCCTCATAGCCGCAGTACGGTTCGCTGCGGCGCAGGTCGTGGGGCAGACCGGTGGCCCGCAGCACCGGCCCGGTGGCGCCCAGGGCCATGCATCCGGTCAGGTCCAGGAAGCCGATGCCCTCGTTCCGGCTGCGCCAGATGGGGTTGTCGGTGAGCAGCTTCTCCAGCTGGTCGATGCGGTCGGGCATCACCTCGAGCAGCCGGCGGATCAGCGGGACGGCCGACTCCGGCATGTCACGGCTGACGCCGCCGGGCCGGATGTAGTTGTGGTTCATCCGCAGGCCGGTGATCTCCTCGAAGACGTCCATCACCAGTTCGCGCTCGCGGAAGCCGAAGATCATCACCGTGACCGCGCCCATCTCCATGCCCGCGGTGCCGAGCGCCACCATGTGCGAGGAGATCCGGTTGAGCTCCATCAGCAGCACGCGCAGCACGTTCGCCCGCTCGGGGATGTCGCCGGCGACGCCCAGGAGCTTCTCCACGCCCAGGCAGTAGGCGGTCTCGTTGAACAGCGGCGCCAGGTAGTCCATCCGGGTGACGAAGGTGACGCCCTGGGTCCAGTTGCGGTACTCCAGGTTCTTCTCGATCCCGGTGTGCAGGTAGCCGATCCCGCAGCGGGCCTCGACCACCGTCTCCCCGTCGAGCTCGAGGATCAGCCGCAGCACACCGTGCGTGGAGGGGTGCTGCGGGCCCATGTTCACCACGATGTGCTCGTCGCCGGCGTCGCGCACCGCGTCGGCGAGCTCGTCCCAGTCCCCGCCGGCGGCCGTGAACTGCCCCGGCCCCTGCGTGGTCGTCGAGTCGGCCATCAGTTGTACGACCTCCTCTCATCGGGCGGCGGGATCTCCGCGCCGTGGTACTCGACGGGGATCCCGCCGAGCGGGTAGTCCTTGCGCTGCGGATGCCCCTCCCAGTCATCCGGCATCTCGATGCGCGTCAGCGCGGGATGCCCGTCGAAGACGAGGCCGAAGAAGTCGTAGGTCTCGCGCTCATGCCAATCGGTGGTGGGGTACACCGCGGTGAGCGACGGCACGTGCGGGTCCGCGTCCGGGGCCTCCACCTCGAGTCGCACGCGCCTGTTGTGGGTGATCGACAGCAGGTGGTAGACCGCGTGCAGTTCACGGCCCGACTGCTCCGGGTGGTGCACGCCGGAGACCCCCAGACACAGCTCGAAACGCAGCGCCGGATCGTCACGCAGGCGCTGCGCCACCACCGGCAGATGGTCGCGGCGCACGTACAGCGTCAGCTCCCCGAACTCGGTGGTGACCGCCTCGATCGCGTCCTCGAAACCCACGCCGAGAGACCCGAGCGAGGCGGCGAGCGCGTCGGCCGCCTCGTCGAACCATCCGCCGAACGGCCGCTGCGCCGCCGGCGGCTCCGGCACCCTGCGCACCAGCCGGCCGTACCCGGAGGTGTCCCCGCTGCCGCGCACGCCGAACAGGCCGCGCCTCTCCGCGCCGATGCCGCCGGACGATGCCGAACCGCCGGGGAGACGCCCGCCCGTCACCGCAGCAGCCCCTTGAGCTCGAGGGTGGTGGGCGAGGCGAGAGCCGCCTCCTCCGCCGCCCGCGCGGCCTCCTCGCGGTGCACGCCGAGGGGCATCCGTCCGATCTGCTCGTGCAGCGTGATGATGGCGTGCAGCAGCATCTCCGGACGCGGCGGGCAGCCGGGCAGGTAGATGTCCACCGGCACCACGTGGTCCACGCCCTGCACGATCGCGTAGTTGTTGAACATCCCGCCCGACGACGCGCACACCCCCATCGACAGCACCCACTTGGGCTCGGGCATCTGGTCGTAGATCTGCCGCAGCACCGGCGCCATCTTCTGGCTGACCCGGCCGGCCACGATCATCAGGTCCGCCTGCCGGGGCGACGCGCGGAACGGCTCCATGCCGAAGCGGGCGATGTCGAAGCGCCCCGCCGCGGTGCCCATCATCTCGATGGCGCAACAGGCCAGCCCGAACGTCGCCGGCCACAGCGACCCCTTGCGCGCATACCCCGCCACGGTCTCCACCGTGGACAGCAGGATGCCGCTGGGCAGCTGCTCCTCGAGGCCCATCAGCACTCACCTCCCTGCCGCGTGCGGAGTGCCGCCCCGCACGCCCTCGCCGCGCCCCGGTTCACGCCCAACTCAGCCCCCCGCGCCGCCACTCGTAGGCGTAGGCCACCGACACGTTGACGATGAACAGCCCCATCGCCGCCAGCCCGAAATAGCCGAGCGCGTCGAAGTGCACCGCCCACGGGTAGAGGAAGACGATCTCGATGTCGAAGATGATGAACAGCATCGCGGTGAGGTAGAACTTCACCGACACCCGCTGCCCCGCCGCCTCGGCCGGGTCGCCCGCCTGGTGGGAGATCGGGTCGATGCCGCACTCGTAGGCCTCGAGCTTGGCGCGGTTGTAGCGGCGCGGGCCGATGAACGAGGCGACGCCCACGGAGAAGATCGCGAAGGCCAGCGCGATGGCCCCGATCACGAGGATCGGCACGTAGGCGTTCATCGTGGGTCCGCTCCTCTCTCCCCGCCGGTGAGCCCCGGATCCCGGGGAGGGTGCCGGGAAAACGATGCCGCGCACCGTGATCCCGTACACGATCCGTGACGGTCCGCCTGCTGAACATCACCGTCGGAACTGTGATTCAGGACTCACCTGTGACGTGAGACTCACCCTACTCACGAATCCCACGGACGTGTCCTGTTTTCTCCGGGACGCCGCGCCCGGCGCGTCGCGGACCCGGTCAGCCGGCGGCGGAGGTGCCGACCATCGAGCGGAGCAGACGCGTGACCACACGCGCCACCTCGAACGGGTCCAGCGGCTGCACCACGGCCGCATCGGCGCGCGACCACTCCGCCAGCCAGGCGTCCGCGCGCCGCCCGAGCAGCACGAGGATCGGCGGGCACTCGTCCACCTCGTCGCGCAGCTGACGGGCCAGGCCCAGCCCGCCCGCGGGGGACGCCTCGCCGTCGAGGACCGCCAGATCGACCCCGCCGGCATCCATGCGCTGCAGCACCGCGGCGGCGGTGGCGGTCTCGTGGAACTCGACCTCCGGCAACTCCGGGGACGGCCGCGGTCCGACGGCGCCCACTACGGCGGCACGGGTGGTGCGGTTGCTGCTGTAGACCAGCACGCGGCAGCGCCGCACCGGCTCCCCGGCCGGCGGCTCCTGCCTGCGCGCCCGCTTCCACCTCACGGCGCCGATGCTACCGAGGACCGCGGCCCGCGCGGCGCGGTTCACCGAACCCCGCCCGCCGCGGTTCCTACTCCGGTCCGCCCGCGGCGGGCGGTTCGGCGCCCGTGACGTCGGGGGTCGGGGTGTCCATGGTGGGACTGGTGTAGAACGCGGGCACCCGCAGCGCCTCCTCCCCCACGATCTCGGCCAGCGACTCCACCACGCGCAGGCGCCTGCCGTCACCGACCGACGGCACCGGCATGACGTCGTCGGGGTCGATGAGCACCACGGTGTGGCCGTCGTCCTCCAGGCCGCGGGCCGTCTCCAGCAGCAGCCGCCGCGCCACCGGGTTCACCGCGTAGGTGCGCGACAGGTCCCACGCGACGGTCGGCGAGTCCGGCGGGAACTGCTCGAGGTGCCGGGCGATCCACTCGGCGCCCGCGAACTGGATGGCCCCCTGCAGCGCGTAGATCCCCACACTGCTCCCGTCCGCAGTGGTGACCACGCCGTCGTCGCGGAGCACCGACCGCGCCGGCTGCGGCACCGACATCAGGTGCAGGCCCATGTCCTCGGTCATCTTCTCGAACGCCCCGATACCGCGCACGCTGTTGCCGTGCGAGTCCAGCGGCGGCGCGAAGGTGGCGATCCCCGCCTGGCCCGGCAGCACACCGATGATGCCGCCGCCCACGCCGCTCTTGGCGGGGATGCCCACGGTGGACAGCCAATCCCCCGCCGAGTCGTACATCCCGCACGTGGTCATCACGGTGAGCACCTGCCGCACGACGCGCGACGAGAAGACGCGCTCGCCGGTGCGCGGCTGCACGCCGCCGTTGGAGAGGGTCGCGGCCATCAGCGCCAGGTCCCGGGTGGTGGCGCGCACGGCACACTGGCGCGTGTACCCCCGCACCACCTGCAGCGGCTCGAGCTCCACGTTCCCGGCGCTGCGCAGCATGTTCGCCAACGCCCTGTTGCGGTAGGCGGTCTCCATCTCCGAGTGGTAGACCTCCTCGTCGATCTCCAGCTCACGGCCCGCCAGCGCCGACAGGCCCGAGCGGATCCGCTCCACCCGCTCGTCCACTCCGGCCCCCGGCATGAGGAGGGCGTGGGTGGCGAGCGCCCCCGCGTTGATCATCGGGTTCATCGGCCGGCCGGTCTCCGGCTCCAGCGACAGCTCGTTGAA
>CAYVJJ010000152.1:0-6651 GCA_964451655.1 uncultured Mycobacteriaceae bacterium
CTCGGCGGCGGGGGTCTCGGCGGCGGGGGTCTCGGCCTCCGCAGCCGGAGCGGCGGCGCCCTCGGCCGCGTTCTCACCGGCGAGGAGCTCCTGCTCCCACTCGGGCAACGGCTCACCGGCCGCGGCCTCCGGCTTGTCCTCGCCGGCGTTGCGGGCCGCGCGCGACTGCACGCCGTCGGCCGCCGCCGACGCGACCACCTTGGTCAGCAGCGCAGCGCTGCGGATGGCGTCGTCGTTGCCCGGGATGGGGTAGTCGACCAGGTCCGGATCGCAGTTCGTGTCCAGGATGGCCACGACCGGGATGTTGAGCTTGCGGGCCTCGGAGACGGCCAGGTGCTCCTTGTTGGTGTCGACGATCCACACCGCCGAGGGGACCTTGGACATGTCGCGGATGCCGCCGAGGGTGCGCTCGAGCTTGTTCTTCTCACGCGTGAGCATGAGGATTTCCTTCTTGGTGCGCCCCTCGAAGCCGCCGGTCTGCTCCATCGTCTCGAGCTCCTTGAGGCGCTGGAGGCGACGGTGGACGGTCTGGAAGTTGGTGAGCATGCCGCCGAGCCACCGCTGGTTGACGTACGGCATGCCGACGCGGGTCGCCTCCGCGGCGATGGACTCCTGCGCCTGCTTCTTGGTGCCGACGAACAGGATCGTGCCACCGTGCGCCACGGTCTCCTTGACGAACTCGTACGCCTTGTCGATGTAGGTCAGCGTCTGCTGCAGATCGATGATGTAGATCCCGTTGCGGTCGGTGAAGATGAACCGACGCATCTTGGGGTTCCACCGGCGGGTCTGGTGCCCGAAGTGGGCGCCGCTGTCGAGCAGCTGCCTCATTGTCACTACGGCCATGGTGATGCCATTCCTTTGTTCACGGTTGCCGCGGTGACCGGTCGGTCACCGCCCTGGCGCCCGCGGATCCGCCGAACCCGCCCATGAACTGCAGTCCTTGGCGCGGGACCGTCGACGGTCCTGGTATCGGGCCGCACGGACACGCCCTGCAGGGGCGCTCCGGCCGGCGTCGATTGTGCGGACACGCGAAGTCAATCCGCCCTCGGACGGATTGCCGGTCCAGTGTACGACCTCGCCGCTCCAGCGCGGAATCCGAGCCCGCATCGGGCCGGATTGTCAACCGATCCCGTGTTCGATGTGCATCGGAGTCCATCCGTCCACAACCGGCCCCCGCGACCGCCGACGGCACCCGATCGGACCGGACACACTGGTCGGCATGGCCGCACAGCGATTCCGCCGGATCCGCCACCGCATCCCCCGCACTGCGGCCCTGTCCGGCGTCGTCGCCCTGAGCATCGCGCTCACGGCCGGCGCGCCGCCCGGGCCGCCTGCCGCCGTCGCCGAGCCCGCCGCCGGCGCGGCCCCGGCGGCGACGGAGCGCCCCGCTGCAGAACCGGGCCCGGACACGCTCTACGACTGGCCGCTCGATCCCCGTCCGGAGGTGACGCGGGGGTTCGACAAGCCCGCGAACCGGTACGGGCCGGGGCACCGTGGCGTGGATCTGGGCGCTTCGACCGGCGAGCCCGTGTTCTCCGCCGGTCCCGGAGTGGTGGCGTTCGCCGGCCCGGTCGCCGGCCGGGGCGTGGTGTCCATCGACCATCCGTCGGGTTTACGCACCACCTATGAGCCCTTGACCCCGTTGGTCCGTGCAGGCGAGACGGTCCGCACCGGCACGGTGATCGGCCGGGTGTCGGCCGGGCATCCGGGCTGTGCCCGCGCGGCCTGCCTGCACTGGGGACTGCGCGACGGCGACGACTACCGTGATCCCCGTTCCCTCCTCGGCACCGTCACGGTCCGTCTGCTGCCGGTGTAGCCCGCGAGCGGCGGCCGGCCGGCGGATTCCCGGGGCAGCGGCACCGCGCCGGCCGCGGTCTACGCCCTCGGGTGGGCCCTGTCGTGCACTGCGCGCAGGCGCGCCACCGACACGTGTGTGTACAGCTGGGTCGTGTTGAGGCTCGCGTGACCGAGCAGTTCCTGGACCACACGCAGGTCCGCCCCGCCTTCCAGCAGGTGAGTGGCGGCAGTGTGCCGCAGCCCGTGGGGCCCCATGTCGGGCGCGCCGGGGATGGCGCTGAGCACTTCGTGGACCACGGTGCGCGCGGCGCGCTGCCCCAGGCGCGCGCCGCGCACCCCCAGCAGCAGCGCGCTACCGGAGCGCTCGTTGGCCAGCTCCGCCCGGCCGTGCCCGAGCCACTCGTCCAGTGCCTGTTGCGCCGGCGCGCCGTACGGCACCACCCGTTCCTTGTCGCCCTTGCCGATCACACGCAGCACCCTCCGATGCGTGTCCACCGAGTCCAGGTCGAGGGCGCACAGCTCCCCCACGCGGATACCGGTCGCATACAGCATTTCGACGATCAGGCGGTCCCGCAGCGCGACCGGGTCGCGTTCACGCGCGCCGGATTGGGCGGCGGCCAGAGCCCCGGCGGCCTGTTCCTCCGCGAGCACCGGCGGCAGCGTGCGGCGCGGGCGCGGCGCCAGAAGCCGGGTCCCCTCGTCCGAAGCCACGATGCCGTGCCGCGCCGCCCACGAGATGAAGCTGCGTGCCACCGAGGTGCGGCGAGCCAGCGACGACCGGGCCGCACCGGCCGCCGCCTGCTCGGACAACCACCCGCGCAGGTCCGCCAGCGAGAGTTCTTCCAGCACACCTGCGGCCGACGCCGTGTCGACGGAACCGCCCCCGCCGTGCGTCCGCACCGCGAAGCGCAGGATCGACTCCACGTCGCGCCGGTAGGCCCGCACGGTGTGCGGCGACAGTCCGCGTTCATGCGTCAGGTGGTCGGCGAACTCGTCGACCACCGTCCTCATCCGCGACGGCAGTTGCTCCGCGGACCCCTGCCGCGGCGACCGCCCGGTGTGCGATCCCATATCCACAGCATGCCACCGCCGGTCCGGTTCAGCGCGCACGCCGCCCGGGTACGAGCGACCATCCGGCCCCGGTGCGCGCGGCGAGCCCCCGGGTTTCGAGGATCGCCAGCGACGCCATGACCGACGGCACCGGCACACCCGAGTCCCGGGCGATCTCCGCGGTGTCCCGGGCACCGCGCGCCGGCAGTGCATCGTGCACCGCCAGTTGCTCACTGGTGAGACCGTCCGTGGGGCGCCGCGCCGACGACTGCGCCGGCCCGGGTGCGCGGGCCACCGCTCCCAGCGGTCCCACCACATCGATCACGTCTTCGGGCCCGGTCGTCAACACCGCTCTGGCCTCCCGGATGAGCCGGTGACAGCCCGCCGACGCGGCCGATGTCACCGGCCCCGGCACCGCCAGCACCTCGCGGTTGAGCCCTTCCGCCCAGCGCGCGGTGTTGAGCGCGCCGCTGCGCCGCCCCGCCTCCACCACCACGGTGGCGTCGGTCAGGCCCGCCACCAGCCTGTTGCGGGCCAGGAACCTGTGCCGCCCCGGCACGGTCCCCGGCGGATACTCCGAGATGATCGCGCCGTGCCCGGTGATGCCGCGGAGCAGTTGCGCGTGCCCGGCCGGGTAGGCGCGGTCCACACCGCACGCGAGGATGGCGACCGTACGCCCGCCCACCCCCAGGGCCGCCCGATGTGCCGCACCGTCGATGCCGTACGCGGCACCGGACACGACCACGTAGTCCTCGGCGGCGAGCCCGCCGGCGATCTCCGAGGCCGCGTGCTCGCCGTAACCGCTGGCCGCACGGGTTCCCACGATCGCCACCGAACCCGATTCGAGCCGCTCCAGATCCAGCGTGCCGGCGACCCACAGCGCCACGGGCGCGGCCCCGCCGCCGTCCGCATCCAGCAGCGTCATCTGCCGCATGCGCAGTTGCGGCCATTCGGCGCTGTCGCGGGTGACGAGCCGGCCGCCGAGCGAGCCGAGCACCGCCAGGTCGTCCTCCGCGCGGTCCATGCTGCGGCGCGCGTGCGTGGCTCTCGCCACCGCCTCGGGCAGTGCGATCCGGTTGCGCACGGCGTCTGCGGCGGCGACCGGGTCCCCGCGGTGCGTCTTCTCTATGAAGCGGACCAGCGCGCCGCACGGCGACTCCGCCACGCGGGACAGGTACGCCCATGCCCGCAGCCGTTCACGGTCCGGGGAGTCGCGACCGCGCCGCCCGGAAGCCGTCCACGCAGAGCTCATGCCGCGCCCCCGCCCCTCAGGAACAGTGCCGTCGCGGCATCCTCCTCCATGGGAACCGTGTGCCCGGACAAGTCCGCGACGGTCCACGACACCCGCAGCGTCCGATCCACTCCACGCGGGGTGATCTGTCCTCTGCGCAGCGCCGCCTCGATGGGCCGGCGCGCCGCCGCACCCAGACGGAATTCGCTCCGCAGCAGCGGGCCGGGAACGTCGCTGTTGGTGCTCCACCCGTGGCCGCTCCACCGCTCGGCCGCCGCAGCCCGCGCCGCGACGACCCGGGCACGCACGTCTTCCGAGGCCTCCCCCGACTCCCCGGACAGCATCCCCGCCGCAGGCCGGCGCAGAACCACCCGCAGATCGACCCGGTCGAGCAGCGGGCCCGAAAGCCGTCCCATGTACCGGCGCCGGACCGTCGGCGAGCACACGCAGTCCACATCCTTCGCCGGGGCGCAGGGGCACGGATTCGCGGCCAGCACCAGCTGGAACCGGGCCGGATAACGCGCCACGCCGTCGCGGCGCGCCAGCCGCACCTCCCCGTCCTCGAGCGGCGTGCGCAACGCCTCGACCACCGAGGGCGCCAGCTCGGGGCACTCGTCGAGGAACAGCACCCCGCGGTGCGCGATACTCACCGCGCCGGGGCGGGCGAATCCCGAGCCGCCGCCGACCATCGCGCTGACGCTGGTCGTGTGGTGGGGTGCGACGAACGGAGGTTCCACCACCCGGGGCATCGACTCGGTGAGCAGCCCCGCAGTGGAATGCACGGCCGTCACCTCCAGGCTCTCCTCCTCGCTGAGTAACGGAAGAATTCCCGGAAGCCGCTGTGCCAGAAGTGTTTTACCTACTCCGGGGCTCCCCGTGAGCATGAGATTGTGGGATCCGGCCGCGGCGATCTCCACGGCCCGGCGCGCTTCATGCTGGCCCACGACATCGGCCATGTCCGCTGCGCGCGCCCGGTCCGGCACCGGCACCGGCCCCGGCCGCGCGAGCGCGACCCGCCCGCGCAGCCACGCCACCAGCTCCGCCAGGTGCATGGTGCCGTGCACGGCGATGCCCCGCACGGACGCCGCCTCACCGAGGTTCCCGGCCGGAACCACCACGGTGCGCCACCCTGCGTCACGCGCCGCCAGCACGGCGGGCAGCACGCCCCGCACGGCCCGCACCCGGCCGTCGAGAGCCAGTTCGCCCAGCAGCACGGTGTCGCGCAGCCGGCTGCACGGCACCCGCGCTTGCGCATTGAGCACGGCGCTCGCCAGGGCCACGTCGTACAGCGAGCCGACCTTGTGCAATGTCGCCGGCGAGAGCGCCAGCACCACCTTGGTCCGTGGCCACTCCTCCCCGGCGTTGGCCACCGCCGCCTTGATGCGGTCCCGGGACTCCTGCAACGCAGTGTCCGGCAGCCCCACCAGATGCACGCCCGGCAGCCCTCCGCCCACATCGGCCTCCACCTCGACGATGTGCCCGGCCAACCCCGTGAGCGCCACCGAGTGGGCGCGGCCCAGCGCCATCAGAGCGCCCCTTCGAAGTGCTCGACGAAGGCGGAGTCCCCGCGGATGAGCACCCCGACCACGTCGATCCGGACCTCCCCGGGGCGCCAGGCCTGCTCGCGCAGCCACTGCGCCGCCAGACGGCGCAGCCGTCGCGCCTTCGACACCGTCACCGACTCCGCCGGAGAACCGAAGTCCTCACCACGCCGGGTCTTGACCTCCACGAACACCACTGTGTCGCCGTCGAGAGCCACCAGGTCCAGCTCGCCGTCGCGGCACCGCCAGTTGCGTTCGACCACCGTCATGGCGTCCTCTTCGAGGTAGGCCGCGGCCACGTCCTCACCGAACGCACCCAATTCCCGCGTGGTCCATGCCGCCGCGCCCGGTGCGGGAGTGCACCACTGCGGACGGTCGCCCCCGGCGACGCCGACCGCAGAACCTCCCCGGAATCCCTCTCCTGTGACGCCGCCCTGCGGTGCACGTGTGCCGTTCATCAGCCCCCCTGAGTCGCGTCGGGCCGGCGCGGCTCTCCTTCCGCCCCGGCAGCGACGCCACCCCCGCGCGCCGCTGCCGATAAGCCTGCCGGATCCGGCGCTCCCGCCGCACCCGGGAACGCACGGACATCGCGAATCTGTGGATTACGGTGCGGCTTGTGGAGAACCTGTCCGCGAGGCGTCACGCCACGGCATCGGTGTCGGCCTGCCGTGGTAGGCGCGGCGGCCGCGCCCGCCGGTGCCCCGCGCCCGCCCGCACGGCGGCTGTGGCCCCGGGGCCTGGTTCACCGCCCGAATTCGCCCCCCTCGGGCAGGTCGAGGTCCGGCTTGTCGACCTCTTCGATGTTGACGTCCTTGAACGTGAGCACGCGCACGTTCTTGACGAAGCGGGCCGGGCGGTACATGTCCCACACCCACGCATCGGACATGCGCAGCTCGAAGTAGATCTCCCCGTCCGCGTTACGCGGCAGCAACTCCACCGAGTTGGCGAGGTAGAACCGCCGTTCGGTCTCCACCACGTAGGTGAACTGCCCGACGATGTCCTTGTACTCCCGGTACAGGGACAACTCCATCT
>CAYVJJ010000153.1:0-6630 GCA_964451655.1 uncultured Mycobacteriaceae bacterium
CCGGGCGTCGTCGGCACCGGCGAGCAGTCCAACACCAAGTCCAACAGCGCCGGCACCGGCGGCGGCCTCAACCAGGAGGCCGGCATCAACGGCTCCCTGGCCCGTCTGCCGTTCGGCCTGGACCCGGACACCACCCCCGTGCTCGGCAGTTTCCACACCGCCGACCAGCCCATCGCGCATGCGGTCTCGGCCTGGTACAAGCTGCCCGAGCACAACCCGGATCAACTGCTGGTGATCTCCGCGGCCGGCCGCATCACCCCGGCCAACTTCCAGGTGCTGTTCGGAAAGACCGGCCCGGACGGGACGGTCACCCCCGTCGGCAAACCCATCGGGATGATGGATCCCGGGCCGGACCCGTCGTGGCGCAATCTGCGTCTGCCCATGGAACGGGCGCCCCAGGAGGCGGACACCGTCCAGATCCTGGCCTACGACGCGAACCCGGCGCTCAACGAGTGGCTGGCGTTCACCCCGCCGCGCATCGCGCACCTGAAGACGATGCAGGAGTACATCGGATCGTCCACGCCGGTGCTGCTCGACTGGGCGGTCTCGCTGGCCTTCCCGTGCCTGCGCCCGTTCGACCACCTCAACGGCATCGCCGAGATCCCGAAGTTCCGTGTGCTGCCGGACCGCGGCCTGGCAGTCAGCTCCACGAACACCTGGCAGGACGCCTACGGCGGCGGCCCGCTGGGCTGGACCGGGCTGCTGCTCACCGCCGAAACGGTCCCCGCATACCAGGAGAACGACTGGGGGCGCGACTGGGGCTCGCTGGAGAAATTCACCCTGCGGGTGCCGGACAGCATGCCCGCCGACCTCGATCTGGGCACCGCCACCCGCTCCGGGATGTGGTCCCCGGGCCCGATCCGGCACGGCTGGAACTGACGCCGGCGGCTGCCGCCGACAGGGGGTGCCGGGTGTCCGCCCGGCACCCCTCGTCGTTCTCCGCCCGCGCCCGGCGCCGCCCTCGCTGCGACACCGCTGCGTCAGGTGAACCATCGGTCGATTCCACGCGTCGTATTCAGCCGACGGTTCTCCTCACGCGAACCGCGGGGGGCGCCGCGGGGCCGGCGTCAGACGATTCGCTCGACGGAGTCGTTGAGCCGCTCCCCGATGGCGATCAGCTGGGACAGTTGCTCGCGTGAGAGCTTGTCCACCACCAGCCGGCGCACGTTCTCCACATAGCCCGGCGCGGCCTGCACCACCAGGTCGAAACCCGCGTCGGTGAGGTGCGCGAAGGTGGCGCGCCGGTCATCCTCGCACTGGATCCGCTGCACCCACCCGCGCTTCTCCAGGCGCTTGACAACGTGTGAGAGCCGCGAAAGGGAGCCGCCCGCGAGGGTCGCGAGGGCGCTCATGCGCAGGCTCCGCTCCTCCGCCTCGGAGAGCCGCGAAAGCACCTCGTACTCGAAATGGGTCAGGGTCGAATCGCGCAGCAGCTGCGCGTCGAGCTCGCCGGGCAGGTGCATCATCAGCATCGCGACCTGCACCCAGGCCTCGAGCTCCTCCGGATCCAGCCAGCGCGGCTCGTCACTCCCGTCCACGCCCCCAGACTACCTCACACTTGACGCTTCAACTATCTGGCCTTATCCTCGGACACCATTAGATGAAGCGTCAAGTATTACCGGGCGCCGCCGCCCCGACCAGTGAGGGAACCCCGTCATGACCCGTTCCGCAGGATTCATCCGCTCCGTCGCGCTGCTGCTGGCCCGCGTGGGCATCGGCGCCGTATTCCTGGCCCACGGCCTGCAGAAGCTCAACACGTGGGGGCACGCGGGCACCGCCTCCGCCTTCGACGCGATGGGCGCCCCGCTGCCCGACATCTCCGCGTTCCTGGCCACGTGGGTGGAGATCGTGGGCGGCGCCGCGCTCATCGCGGGACTGCTGGTGCCGCTGGCCGGCGTCCTGCTCGCCGCGGACATGGTCGGGGCCATACTCATCGCCCACATCGACAACGGGATGTGGGTCGGCGACGGCGGCTACGAGCTGGCGCTGGGCCTCGGCGCCGGCGCACTCGCTCTGGCCGCGGCGGGCGCGGGCAAGCTCAGCCTCGACGCCGCCCTCGCCCCGCGCATGGGCCGGAGGATGCGGCTGGCCGCGTCGTCAGCATAGGAAAGGGGCGCCCGCAGCGGACGTCCCTCCCGCGGGGATGCGGGCGGGTGACGCCCCGCCCCAACCGCCGGGCAAGCGGTCATCGCCGGTTCGGCGGGCCGGGACGGCGATCACCGCGTGTCGGCCGCCGAACCCGGACCGCCCTACACCGGCATGAGCTTGTGCTTGCGCGGCGGCTGGGTGACCCGCTTGTCGCGCAGCAGCCGGAACGCCTTGCGCAGCTCGAGGCGAGTGGACGACGGTTCGATGACCCCGTCGATGTACCCGCGCTCGGCCGCCACGTACGGCGTGGCGATGAATTCGTTGTACATCCGGATCAGCTGGGCCTTGAGTTCCTCGCCCTTCTCGCCGGCGGCCTCGATCTCTCGCTTGCGCAACAACGTCACGGCGCCTTCGGCACCCATCACCGCGATGCGGGCGGTGGGCCAGGCGAAGTTCAGGTCGGCGCCCAGCTGCTTGCAGCCCATGACCGCGTAGCCGCCGCCGTAGGCCTTGCGGATGACCACGGTGACCTTGGGGACCGTCGCCTCGACGAACGAGAACAGGAACCGTCCGCCGCGGCGGATCACGCCGATGCGCTCCTGCTCGGCGCCCGGCAGGAACCCGGGGGTGTCCACCAGGAACACCAGCGGGATCGAGTACACGTCGCACAGCCGCACGAACCGGGTGGCCTTGTCCGCCGCCTCCGCGTCCAGCGCTCCGGACAGGAACATCGGCTGGTTGGCCACCACGCCCACCGGCGCGCCGTCGATCCGGGCGAAGCCGGTGATGACGTTGTTGGCGGTCTGCGCGGCGATCTCGTGGAAGGCGCCGTCATCGAAGATGCGCAGGATGATCTCGTGCATGTCGTACCCGGAGTTGTCCGCGTCCGGGATGATCGCGTCGAGCTCGCGGTCGGTGTCGGTGACCTCCGGCTCCAGCCCCGGGTTCACCACGGGCGGCTGCTCGAACGAGTTGGAGGGCATGTAGCTCAGGTACTCGCGCACCCACGTGAACGCCTCGGCCTCGTCCTTGGCCACGTGGTGCACGTTGCCGTTCTTGAGCTGCTGGTAGGCGCCGCCCAGCTCCTCGAGCGTGATGTCCTCGCCGGTGACCGACCTGATGACCTCCGGGCCGGTGACGAACATGTGCGAGTCGGCGGTCGCCACCACCACGTCGGTGTTGATCGGCGAATACACCGCGCCGCCCGCGCAGTTGCCCAGCATGATCGAGATCTGCGGGACCACGCCCACCAGCTGGGCGTGCCGCGGCCCCATCTCCGCGTACCAGGCGAGCGACGTGACCGCGTCCTGCACGCGCGCCCCGCCGGAGTCGTTGATGCCGATCATCGGGCACCCGACCTTGGCCGCGAACTCCATGGTGGCCACCACCTTGCGGCCGAACGCCTCGCCGATGGAGCCGCCGAACACGGTCTGGTCGTGGGAGAACACGGCCACCGGACGGCCCTCGACGGTGCCGTGTCCGGTGACGACGCCGTCGCCGAAGGGGTTGTCCGCGTTGCCGGGCGACTTCGCCAGCGCGCCGATCTCCTGGAACGAGCCCGGATCCAGCAGCGACTCGATGCGGTCGCGGGCGCTGGGCCGACCGGCCGCGCGGCGGCGCTCGATGGCGCGGGGGCTGCCGGGTTCGCGCGCCTTCTCGAGTTTGGCGCGCAGTTCGGCGAGCTTCTCCGCCGTCGTCGTGGTGCTCACTGGTTGTCCTCCTGACCATCGGCCGCACGGCGGGAATCGATCTCGCGGAGCCGGCGCCCCATGTGGGCACCGATCTTCGCGATGTACGGCTCGTCGACTACGGCGAGATGGTCGCCGCCCACCGGCACGATCTCCAGGTCCGACAGCACCCCGCCCCAGCCGCCGTCGGCCGCGCGGGTGGCGTATGCGGGCTCCAGCTCGATGGCGCCCTCGTGGTAGGTGTCCGCCATGTACAGGACCGTCGGACCGTCGTACGCGGTGAGGTCCGCCGCCGCGCGCGCCAGGGCGCGGTTCTCCAGGAACGAGGTGCGCTGGTGCTCGACCACCCCGCCCGGGATGGGCAGGTCCACGCCGGACAGCATGTCCATGAGGATCTTCACCGCGCCCTCGTCGTCGGTCTTGGCCAGTTCGTCCACCGGCAGCGGCACCTCCACGCCGTAGGTCTTCTCCGCGAAGGCTATATACCGGTTCCAGCGGGCGCGGCGCTCCTCCTCGGTGTCCGGGATCGGCTCCCCGGGCATGACCACGTCGATCAGCCCCACCAGCGCCACGTCCTCGCCGGCGTCGCGCAGCAGCTTGGCCACCGCGTACGCCAGGATGCCGCCCAGCGACCAGCCGGCCAGCACGTAGGGTCCGTGCGGCTGGATCTCCCGCAGCGGCTCCAGATACTGCTCGGCGCGCTCGGCGATCTCGCCGTCGACGCGCTCGAACCCGTACATCGGGGTCCCCTCGGGCAGCCGGCGCAGCAGCGGCTCATAGACCACCGTGGATCCGCCGGCCGGGTGGAAGACGAACACCGGGGTGGCGTCGCCGCCCTCGGGCCGCGCCCGGAGCGTGCGCACCAGACCCACGTCGCCGCCCTCGAGGTGCTCCCGCACCAGGTCGGCCATCGCCTCGATGGTGCCCGCCCCGCGCACCTGGTCGACCGTGATGTCGCCGCCCGCGCGTTCGCTGAGCCGCTCGGCCAGCGCCGCCGCGGTGTCGTCGTCCAGGGACGGCAGCGGGTTGAAGATGCCCTTGGCCGAGTTGCCGACGACCAGGGCCCAGGTGCCGAAGGTCAGCCGCTCGGCCGCATCGCGCGGGGGCACGTCCTGCGCCTTGTCCGCGGCCGGCGTGGCGGCCGGTACCGCCGCAGCGGCCGCTCCCCCTGCGGCGGCGCCGCCCGCGGCGCCGTTCTCGTCGGCACCGTCCCCGGCGGCAGCGTCCGCGGCGGCGGCGTCCGAGCCCTCGGCCTCACGCTGCTGGTCGGTCTCCGCCTCGCGCTGCTGCTGCGCGGCCAGCTCGGCAACCTCCTCGCGGTTATCCACCGCATAGCGCAGGAACCCGGCCACCTCGTCCAGGTTGGCGTCGCGCACCGCCTGCAACTGGAGTTGCGGAATGTCGAACTCGTACTCCACCCGGTTCTTGATGCGCACCGCCATGAGCGAGTCCAGGCCCAGCTCGATCAGCGGGATCTCGCGGGGCAGGTCCTCGGCGTCGAAGCCCATCGACTCGGCGACGATCTGCGCCAGCCGGTCCTCCAGGCTCACCGGGCCGTCCGGGTCCCAGCGCTCGGGGGCGGAGTCCTCATCGGCGAACTCGTCGACCGGCGCCGCCTCCGCCGCCGCACCGGCCGCCGCCTGCGGTGCGGCCACCGCGCGCTCCGGCAGCGGAGCCGAGGAGGTGACGACGGCCTCGGTCAGCAGGCGGAAGTCGCCGTCGGCGCCACGGGCGTGCACCTGCACCGACGCGCCGCCCAGGTGCGGGGTGAGAGTGGTGGTGAGGGTGGCGGCCCCGTCCATGGCGGCGTGCTCGTGCGCCGCGCCGATGGCCGGGTCCGCCAGCAGCTGCCCGGCCGCGGCCAGCACCAGCCGGTTGACGTCGGCGCCTGCCGCGCCCGCGCTGATCTCCCACACGTGCCGGCCGTCGGGAAGCGCCACGTGCGCGCCCGGGATGCGGCCGGCGCCCCCCGCGCCGACGCTGACATCCACCCACAGCGGCCTGCGCAGCCAGGTGGTGCGCGGCAGTTCCGCGTATCTGCCGGGACCGAACAGAGTGCGCACGTCCACCTTGTGCCCGTGCACGTACAGCGTCGCCAGTGCGCGCAGCACGCCCAGCTGCTCGTCCTCCTTGCGCTTGAGGGTCTGGATGAGCTGCGGCTCGTTGACCCCCGCGTCGAAGCAGGTCATGGCGATGGACATGAGCGTCACCGGGTTCGGCGCGAACTCCACGAACGTGGTGTGGCCCGCGGACAGGGCGTTCTTGGCGCCCTGGTCGAAGTAGACGCTGTGGCGCATGTTCTTCGACCAGTGCGCCTCGTCGTGCAGCCCGGTGGTGCCGACGGGGAAACGCTGCCCCTCGTGCACCGAGGAGAACAGCGCCGTGGTGAGCGGGAAGGTCTCCAGGCCCGCCAGCTCGGCCACAAGCTCACCCAGGATCGGGTCCACCTGCGAAGTGTGGCTGGCCGCGTTGGTCTTGAGCACGTGGTGGAACTTGCCCAGCTCCTCGCACTGCGCGACCATCGCCTGCACCTGCGGCTCGGGCCCGCCGATCACCGTCTGGTTGGGCGCCGCGTAGACGCACACCTCCAGATCCGGGTACTCGCTGAGAGCGTCGTGGATCTCGTCGGCGCTGTACTCGACGATCGCCATCTTGCGGATGTCGTCGCCGGTGACGGTCTTCTCGCCCTCGTCCATGAGCCGGGAGCGCACGCAGATCACCCGCGTGGCGTCCTCCAGCGACAGGCCGCCGGAGACGTAGGCGGCGGAGGCCTCACCCATCGAGTGGCCCAGCACGGCGGCGGGCTCGGCGCCGTGGTGGCGCAGCAGCGTCGAGAGCGCCACCTGGATGGCGT
>CAYVJJ010000154.1:0-6575 GCA_964451655.1 uncultured Mycobacteriaceae bacterium
CGCGCCCAATTCCCACGGCCCGTCAGCTCCGGCACCGCGGCACGGTACTGCTCACGCACCGCCGGCCCCTCCGCGATGAAACGCCGCACCGTGGCGGCGAGCCGCTGCGACAGCGCCCGCGCCTGCGCGGCGTCCCGGCGCCGGTGCCGCACGCCGCCCTGGGACGCATCCGTCACATAGACCTCGGCGAAAGCGGACACATGCCACCAGAAGGAGTCCTCGTACGGGACGGCGACCGGCCCCGGCTCCACCCGCCCGGACAGCTGCCGGAGCGCCTTCTTCGCCAGGACCAGGTCCTCCTTGTCCTTGTCGAGCGGCCCCAGGATCCGGCGCACCGGGACCGTCGGCGGCAGCTCCGAGACCGGCAGCCGCTGCGTCTCCGGGTGCGCGGACCGCAGCGTGCGCACCTTCTTCAGCAGCTCCTGGCCGCCGTCGTCGAGGGCGCCGGGCCCCTGAAGGAACACGTCGACGGCGGTCAGCAGTGTCTCGGCGAACCCGTACTGCATCGCCACGATCGTGCTCAGCACACGGCGTGAGAGCTCCTTGCCCAGCGCGCGCACGTCGAAGTCGCTGTGCACCGCCGCGGTGATCAGCGAGTTGCGCAGGCCGAAGAACTGGCCGAAGTCGTCCCCGTCCTTCCAGTAGAAGTCCGCGTGCCACACGGCCGCCCCGGGCAGCGTCACCGTCGGGAACCCGCGTCCCCGCGCGCGGATGCCGTATTCGATGTCGTCCCACTGGAAGAAGTACGGCATCGGCAGGCCGATCTCCCGGATCACCGACGCCGGGATCAGGCACGACCACCAGGCGTTGTAGGGGGCGTCGATGCGGCGCTCCTGCACGTTGTCGATCACCGACTGGTCGTGCAGGGCCTGGTCGTCCGCGGGCAGCCCCGCCTTGAGCGAGCCCAGGTCGTCCCCCTCCGCGGACAGCAGCAGGTAGTCCGGGTTGTACAGGTACAGCATCTGGGCGCCGATCAGCGCGGGCGATGACGTGTGGTCGGCGAGGGCGGTCATGCGCAGGATGGTCTCGGGCTCGACGCGGACGTCGTCGTCCATCAGCAGCACGTTCGCCTGCCCGCCGCCCGAGGTCGCCTCGTACATGCCGCGGCTGAATCCGCCGGCGCCGCCGAGATTCGCCTGCCGCAGGTAGTGCAGGCGGTCCCCCAGCACCTGCGCCGCCCGGGCGAACGGCTCGCGGGTGTTCACCGCATCGGTGCCCTGGTCGGTGACGTAGACGTCGTCGAGCAGGTCCGCCACCTCCGGGTCCGAGGTCAGCGCGGACACCGTGGCGGCGCAGTCGTCGGCCCTGTTGAACGTGCAGATGGCGATGGCGGTGGGCAGGCGCCCCTCCCGTGCCGCGTCGGCCGCGACGGTCCAGCGGACACGGTCGACGTGCAGGACGTCGTCGCCCGCGCGGAACTCCAGCCACATCGCCCCGCCGTCGAGGAACTTGTCGATCGGCACGTCGAATTCCACCGTGGAGGAGTGCGGCACGTGCGTGAACTCGACGGTCCGCTCGTGCCCGGCGATGTCGGACGCGCGCACCCGCACCAGGGGTTCCGCCCCCGCACGGTCTGCATCGCGCGCATTCTCCACCCGCACATCCGCGCTCACACGCACGGACGCCACAGCCGTCCACCGCTGCCAGTAGGAGGCCTCGAACCGGCCGAAGTACGCGTTGGTGTGCACGATCGCGCCCGGCCGCAACGTCAGGGATGAGCGCAGCCGGCGGGCCACGCCGCGCGTCGTCCTGCTGTAGAGGTCTTCGCTCACCCAGCCGGCCGGGCCGGCGAAGTGGTTGCGCTGCACCAGCCGGCGCCCGTCCTCCGCGCCGCGCGCGTCCGCAGTCTGCACAATCGCCTCACTCGTCGATGGTCGGGCCCGGCGGGCCGGTGATCGGGGCGCGCCCGGCGGTGCGGCCGGGGCGCTAATCGAGCTTGAAGATGACGGCCCGCTGCACCACGAAGTTGATGACGGTGGCCGTACCCTGCGCCACACAGTAGGCGACGAACGTGTAGAGGATGCCCTCGGGCAGAGCGCGGAACATCACGTCGAACAGCCCCACCTGCACCGCGAACGTGATCGCGTACAGCACCGCGACGGCGATGAACCGCGCCGTCGACGGCGGGGCCTGGAACGTCCAGCGGCGGTTGATCAGGTAGGCGGTGGTGGTGCCGCAGATGAAGCCGATGGCCTTGGCGGGGGTGTGCGACATGCCGAACTGCATCAGCAGCACCGTGAGGCCGAAGTCGACCACACCGGACAGGACGCCCGTGATGATGAAGCGGACCACCTGGGTCTTCAGGCCCAGATCCGTCGCCCCCACGTTGTCTGTGACGGGGATCTCCGCCGGCATCGGATACTCGTGCGGGCGCGGATCCGGGCCGCCGGAACTGGTACTGGACACGGGGGACAGGGTAGCGGCTGCCGCCGCCGGCGCCGCATGCCTCACCGCACATGTCGCCGTCCCGCGATGCCCACGCGGTAGCCTCTACCCCGATGTCCACAACCGCTGACAGCAGCACCACCGAGGCCGCGGACGCCGCACCCGCCCTGCCCACGTCGCCGCGAAGGCTGACGGGCTGGGGGCGCACGGCCGCCACGACGGCGCAGGTACTGAGCACCCCGGATGTCGAGCTGATCGCCCGCGCCGTGGCCGAGGCCGCCGAGCAGTCGGAGGACAAGCCCCCGCACCTGAGGCGCGGTGTGATCGCGCGCGGGCTGGGCCGCTCCTACGGTGACCCGTCGCAGAACGCGGGCGGGCTGGTGATCGATATGACACCGCTCAATGCCGTCCACCGCATCGATCGCGACTCGCGGCTGGTGGACGTGGACGCCGGCGTCACCCTCGACCAGCTGATGAAGGCGGCGCTGCCGTTCGGCCTGTGGGTCCCCGTCCTGCCCGGCACACGGCAGGTGACCGTCGGCGGCGCCATCGGCTCGGATATCCACGGCAAGAACCATCACAGCGCCGGCAGCTTCGGCAACCACGTGGTCTCCCTCGAGCTGCTGACCGCGGACGGCCGCGTGCGGACGCTGACGCCCGGCGGCGGGAAGGACGACCCCGACGGTGCGCTGTTCTGGGCCACCGTCGGGGGGATGGGCCTGACCGGCGTCATCCTGCGGGCGACGATCCGGATGACGCCCACCGAGACGGCCTACTTCATCGCGGACGGCGACCGCACCGACACGCTCGAGGAGACGATCGCGCTGCACAGCGACGGCAGCGAGAGCCAGTACGACTACTCCTCGGCCTGGTTCGACGCGATCTCCCCGCCGCCGAAGCTGGGCCGCGCCGCCGTGTCCCGCGGGTCCCTGGCGACCGTCGACCAGCTGCCGAAGAAGCTGCAGCGGGACCCGCTCAAGTTCGACGCGCCCACGCTCCTGACCCTGCCCGACGTGTTCCCCAACGGTCTGGCGAACAAGTACACCTTCAGCGCCATCGGCGAGTTGTGGTTCCAGAAGGCCGGCACCTATCGGGGCAAGGTGCAGAACTTGACGCAGTTCTATCATCCGCTGGACCTGTTCGGGGAGTGGAACCGCGCCTACGGGCCTGCAGGGTTCCTCCAGTACCAGTTCGTGGTGCCCACCGAGGCGGTCGAGGAGTTCAAGCGGATCATCCACGACATCCAGCAGTCGGGCCACCACTCGTTCCTCAACGTGTTCAAGCTGTTCGGCGAGGGCAACCGGGCCCCGCTGAGCTTCCCGATGCCCGGCTGGAACATCTGCGTCGACTTCCGTATCAAGCCGGGCCTGCACGAGTTCGTCTCCGAGCTCGACAAGCGCGTGCTCGAGTTCGGCGGCAGGCTCTACACCGCCAAGGACTCGCGCACCTCGGCCGAGACCTTCCACGCGATGTACCCGCGTATCGACGAGTGGATCGCGGTGCGCCGCTCGGTCGACCCCGCCGGGGTGTTCATGTCCGATATGGCCAGGAGGTTGGAACTCAAGTGATCGACGCCGTAGGAAACCCGCAGTCCATCCTCCTGTTGGGGGGCTGCTCGGAGATCGCCCGGGCCATCGCCGCCGAGTACCTGGCCAAGGCCCCGCTGCGGGTGGTGCTGGCGGACCGGCCCGAATCTCCGCGTGAGCAGGCCGCCGAGGAGCTGCGCGCGCTGGGCGCCACCGACGTGCGGATCGTGGACTTCGAAGCGCTGGACACCGACTCGCATCCGGCGATGATGGACGAGGCCTTCTCCGGCGGCGACGTCGACGTGGCCGTGGTGGCGTTCGGGCTGCTCGGCGACGCGGAGGAACTGTGGCAGAGCCAGCCCAAGGCCGTGCGCGTGGCGGGGGTCAACTACACCGCCGCGGTGTCGGTGGGCGTGCTGCTGGGCGAGCGCATGCGGGCGCAGGGCCACGGCCGGATCATCGCGATGTCGTCGGTGGCGGGCGAACGCGTGCGGCGCTCCAACTTCGTCTACGGCTCCACCAAGGCCGGGCTCGACGGTTTCTACCTGGGCCTGGGCGAGGCGCTCGCACCGGACGGCATCGGGGTCACCGTGATCCGGCCCGGGCAGGTGCGCACGCAGACCACCATCGACTACTGGAAGTCCGCCGGCATCGACGAGGCCCCCCTCACGGTCGACAAGGAGGACGTCGCACGGCTGGCGGTCTCCGCGTCCGCCAAGGGCAAGGAGATCGTCTGGGCTCCGGGGCTGTTCCGCTATGTGATGATCGTGCTGCGGCACGTGCCCCGCAAGATCTTCCGGCGCCTCCCGGTGTGATGCGGTGACGGCCATCACCAGCGACGACCATCCGGCCGGCGCCGCCGACAGCGGCGCCGGTCCCGCCGACGCACCCGCAGACCCGGAGCCGCCCGACGCGCCGGGCCGCGGCCGTCGCCGGGTTCTCGGCGCGATCGGCGAACTCGTGCTCGCGGGCCTTGTCGCCGCGGTCGTCACCGGCGTCGGTCTGGCGGTCATCGACCGCACGAACCTGCCCGCGTTCACCACGTCCAACATGTCGCAGGCCCTGACGACCCTGCTGCAGGTGGTCACGCTGGTGGCCGTCGCCGGGGGCGTGCTCCTGCTGCGGCGCAACGCGCACAGCCGCCCCGGCAGGCTGCTGTCCTGGGCGGGTCTGTCCGCCTTCGTGACGGTCACGCTGGCCGTGCCGTTGTCCTCCACCCGTCTGTACCTGTTCGGCATCTCCGTCGACCAGGAGTTCCGCACTCAGTTCCTCACGCGCATGACCGCGACCGCGGGCCTGCACGACATGAACTACGCGGATCTGCCCTCCTACTACCCCGCCGGATGGTTCTGGGTGGGCGGACGGCTCGCGAACCTGCTGGACATGCCCGGCTGGGAGTTCTACAAGCCGTACGCCATCGGCACGCTGGCCGTCGCCGTCGCCGTCGCAGCGGCACTGTGGTCGCGCCTGATCCGGGCCGACCTGGCGGTGATGGTCGCGACCGCGCAGGCGGCCATCGCGCTGGCCTACGCCTCGCCGGAGGCGTACGGGGCCATCGTGGCCGTGTTCATCCCGCCGGTGATGGTGCTGGCCTGGTCGGGGCTGCGCGCGCGGCTGCGCCCGGGCGCGGGACGCCGCGCCGGATGGGCGGCCGTCATCGGCACCGGCGTCTTCCTGGGCGTCTCCGCGTGCATGTACACGCTCTACACCGCCTTCGCCGCCTTCGCGGTGGTGCTGATGGCCCTGGCGGCCGCGGTGGCCGCCGCCTACCGGCACGCGCAGGACGCGGCGGCCGGCAGCGGAAGCGGCGGGGACGCGGTCGGCGCCGCCCCGCTGTGGCGCCGGATGCTCGCGCCCGGCGCGCTGCGCACGGGCATCCCCCCGCTGGTCCGGCTGGCCGTGGCCGGGGTCATCGCGGGACTGCTCGCGCTGATCGTCTGGACCCCCTACCTGCTGCGGATGGTCGACCATCCCGCCGTCGACTCGACCGCCATGCACTACCTGCCCGAGTCGGGCGCACTGCTGCCGCTGCCCATGCTCGACGTGAGCCTGCTGGGCGCCATCAGCATGCTGGGCCTGATCTGGACCGTGGTGCGCTTCCGCAACTCGGTACGCGCCCAGGCGCTCGGGCTGGCGATCGCCGGCCTGTACCTGTGGACGCTGTTGTCGATGGCCTGGACGGTGCTGGGCTCCACGCTGCTGAGCTTCCGCCTGCAGCCCGTTCTCCTCCTGCTGCTGGGCGCCGCCGGGGTGTTCGCGGTGATCGACATCGCGCGGTGGGCGGTCCATCGTGCGCGCCTGTACCAGCCGGCAGGATCAGCCGACCGGCGTGCCCGCCGCACCCGCACCGTCATCACCGTCGTCGCGCTGGCGGCGGCGGCCATGTTCGCGCAGAACATCCCCTCGGTGCTGCAGACCGAGATCTCCGTGGCCTACAGCGACACCGACGGCTACGGCGAGCGCGCCGACAGATACCCGCCGGGCGCCGGAGCCTACTTCGACGAGGTGGACCAGGCGATCATGGGCCAGGTGGACACTGCACGCGATGACACCGTGGTGCTCACCACCGACTTCTCGTTCCTCAGCTACTACCCGTATCTGGGGTTCCAGGCGATCACGTCGCACTACGCCAACCCGCTGAGCGACTTCGCCGCCCGCACCGAC
>CAYVJJ010000155.1:0-6533 GCA_964451655.1 uncultured Mycobacteriaceae bacterium
TCCAACGTGATCCAGCTGCACCAGGTGCTCGCCGTCAAGCCGCTCCCGGACGGCAACGCCGACGTCCCCCTGCAGCCGTGGTGGAGCTGGTGACGCCGTGACGGGTCAGGCTGAGGGCGGCGCCGCCGACGGCCCCACTGCCGGCACGGGCCGCCCGCCGCTCCCGCGCGGCCCGCAGGACACCCCGCACAGGCCGCTGTCCCGCGTCGAGCGGAATGGAACACCGCTGACGGTCGCGCAGCCGGACTTCGGCCCCCGTGCCGGGATCATGGTGCTGCAGGAGGCGTGGGGAGTCACCGGCTACATCGAGTGGCTGTTGCGCGTGTTCGCCGACGTCGGCTATGTCGCCGCGGCGCCGCACCTGTACCACCGCTCGGGTGATGTGGTGATCGACGACCACGACTTCCGGAAGGCACGGCCCGTGATGTCATCGCTCACCGGCGCGATGATCGCAACCGACCTGACGCATGCCACCGGATTCCTGCGTGAAGCGGGCGCCCCGCGGGTCGGGGTGATCGGTTTCTGCATGGGCGGCTCCATAGCCTTGTGGGCGGCTGCGCACGCCGAAGTGGATGCGGCGGTGACGTTCTACGGCAGCGGGATCGACTCGCCCCGGTGGGACGGCCTCGAGTCGGGGCTGGAGTCGGCGCCGAAGGTGCGCGTGCCATGGCTGGGCTTCTACGGCGACCGGGACCGGTCGATCCCGCCGGAGCAGGTCGAGCGCCTGCGGACCGCGATCGAGCCGGTGAACGCGCCCACGCAGATCGTCCGCTATCCGGAGGCGGGGCATGCCTTCGCGTCGGATCCTTCCTCACCCAAACACGTGCGCGAGGCCGCGGAGGACGCAGGCATCCGCACCCGCGAGTTCCTGGCGGCCCACCTGGGGTAGGGGCGGTTCAGCGGGCGCGCATCCGGCGCAGCAGGGTGAGGGCGAGCAGGATGACGCCCGCCGCGAAGGCGCCGGTGTACAGGCTCACCCCGCCCCAGCCGCCCGCGTGCAGG
Source organism: uncultured Mycobacteriaceae bacterium (assembly GCA_964451655.1). Classification (GTDB taxonomy): domain Bacteria; phylum Actinomycetota; class Actinomycetes; order Mycobacteriales; family Mycobacteriaceae; genus Tomitella. Next base: position 1,003 of record CAYVJJ010000155.1, read on the forward strand.
GCGTACCCGCCCACGGTGCCGCCGGCCGCCGAGCCCAGGTAGTAGCAGAGCAGGTACACCGCGGGCCCCTGCGTCCCGAGGTCCTTGGCGTGCAGGCCCACCCATCCGCTGGCCACCGAGTGCGAGCCGAAGAATCCGGCGGTGACCACGACCAGGCCCACGATCACGACCGCCAGGTTCGCCGCCATCATCAGCGCGATGCCCGCCAGCAGACCGCACGCGCACATCAGCAGCACCCGCCCGCGCCCGAGCCGTTCGGTGAGCCGCCCCGCCGCCGACGACGCGGCGGACCCCGCCAGGTAGACGATGAAGATCAGCCCCACCAGCCCCTGCGACAAGCCGAATTCGGGGCCCGTCAGCCGGAATCCCAGATAGTTGTAGACGGTGACGAACCCGCCCATCAGAAGGAACCCCACCGCATAGAGCCGCAGCATCGTCGAGTCCCGGAACGACGCGGCCACCGAGCGCACGGCCGCGGACATCTGCGCGGGCCGCGGCGTGAAGCCGCGCGACGGCAGGATCGCGGCCCGGAACACCCCTGCGCACACCAACGACAGCGCACCGATCATGCCCAGCGCCATCCGCCAGTCGAGGACGTCCACGAGCGAGCCGGCCAGCAGGCGCCCCAGCATTCCGCCGATGCCGTTGCCCGCGATGTAGAGCCCCATCGCGAACCCCAGTGAACGCGGATGCACCTCCTCGGCCAAGTACGACATCGCCGTCGCCTGCAGACCCGCCAGCGCGAACCCCAGCAGTGCCCGCAGCACCAGCAGCACCGCGAACGACGGGGAGAACGGCGCGGCGACGGCGAGGATCCCCGCCGCGAACAGCGACACTGTCATCACCGGGATCCGGCCGCGGCGCTCCGACAGCGCGGTGAGCGGGATGACGCCGAGCGCCAGGGTCGCGGTGGACACGGACAACGCGAGGCTCGCCGTCGCGGGCGACACCGCGAAGTCGTCGGCGAGCGCGGGAAGCAGCGCCTGCACGCTGTAGAGGACGGTGAAGGTGGACAGCGCCCCGGCGAACAGCGCCACGGTGACGCGGCGGAATCCGCTGGCGCCCCTCCGGTAGGGGAATTCCAGGAGAGCGCGGGTACCGGGCCGTGCTGTTGCGGTGCTCGGTGCCCAGGTCATGGCACCGACGCTAGGAACGGCCGATTAATCTGTCCAATACGCGACCGTCGGACTTTTCATCCGTATGCGGATATGATGTGCGTATGGCTGTTGCCGGCACGCATCCCGAAGACGCTACGTGTGACACAGAGGACACGCACGCAGCGGCGGTGTCCGCGACGCTCGCGGTGCTCGCCCCCAGGGTGGAACTGCTGCGGCATCTCGCCGACGGCGACGGGCTCACCGCCGCCGCCGCGCGCGCCGGTGTTCCGCAACCCACGGCCACCCGCTGGCTGGCCGAAACGTCCGCCGCACTGGGGACCGGCATCACGATGCGGGCCGGCCGCGGACTCCGCCTCACACGGGCGGGCGAGCTGCTGGTGGACGGGGCCCGGGCGGCACTGGCCGACTTGCGCGCCGCCGCCCGCGCCGCCGCTTCCGAGGCCGACCCGCGCACCGGCACCGTCACGCTCGGCTTCCTGCATACGCTCGGCGAAACGCGTGTGCCGGAGCTGATCAGCGGTTTTCGCCGCACGCACCCCGGCGTGCACTTCCGCCTCACGCAAACATTCCACGAAGCTCTGCTGGAGCGTCTGCGTGACGGCGCGATCGACCTGGCCCTCACCGCCCCGCTGCCCGGAGAGGCCGGCGAGGCCCGGCACCCCGACCTCGCGTGGAGCGTCCTCTATGAGCAACCGATGCGTCTGGTGGTGCCCGCGGCGCACCGGCTGGCCGGAGCCGAACACGTGCGGTTGCGTGATCTGCGCTCGGACACGTTCATCACCCTCAAACGCGGGTACGGGCTGCGGCACATCACCGACGCCCTGTTCGCGCGGTCCGGGTTCACGCCGGGGGTCGCATTCGAGGGCGAGGACGTCGACACCGTGCGCGGGCTGGTGGGCGCCGGCCTGGGCATCGCCGTGCTGCCGGCGGCCGATCGCGGCGACGGCGGCGCCACCGTCGAGGTGGAGTTGTCGCCGCCCGCGCATCGGCGGATCGGGATGGTGTGGCCTGCGGCGCGCCCGCTGCCCCCGTCGGTGCAGGCGTTCCTCGACCATGCTGTGGCGTCGAGGCCGTGAAACGGTTCTGCGGAGCCGTCAGGGACCGTCGTCCTCGCTGGTCATCCCCTTGAGGACCAGTGTGTCAGCTCCCCTGGGGCGGGATCGACTGTTCGAGGCAGCGAGGGCCGGTCAGCCACGGTCCCGGCACGGCAGGGGGAGCCGCGGAAGTTGACCTATGCCGTCTCGGTACTGCTCGATGTCGGGGAGCACGACACGCAGCGCAAGGCGGCCTGACTGCGCGTCATGATTCGTCGATGGGCGTCGCTCCGAGGGTGCCGCGCAGCAGTTCGACGGCCGCCTCCTCGGGGTCGCGCCGGTCGTCGGTGACGCCCGGGCCCGCGGCGGCCTCGGCCATCATCTCCTCTTCAGCGGCAGCCTCGTCGTAGGAGTCGTCCGCAGGAGGCTCCGACGGGAGGTCGTCCGCCACCGCCCGGTCCCGCGGCTGCACGGAGCCGCCCTGCGCAGGCGCCTCGTGGCCTGCAAGTGAGCCCCCGCCCTGCTCGCCGCTGCGGGGCACAGGAGCCTTGGCCTGACTCGGCCGCGAAAACACCTGCGCGGCAGGACGTTCACGCTGGCTCTGCCGTGGAGCGCGTTGCTGCCCTGCTGCAGGAGCGGGTCCCCCGGCCGCGGCGGGCCCTGTGTCGTTCTCGACCGCCAGCTTCCACTCGCCGCCGTACACCGCGCCGATGGCCTCGCGGATCAGCTGCGCATTATGCGGCTCCGCCAACCGGGCAGCCAGCGGTGCCGCCGGGTGCGTCAAGACGACCGTGTCACCGTCGACCCGCTTGACCACGGCCTCCGCGAGCATGACCTCAAGCGTCCGGCTCCGGGTGCGGATCGCGGCCCGCACCTCCGACCAGGCCGCCCGGACCGCGACGGCGTCCGGCCTTCCGCCGCCCTGCGCCGGCTCCGCCTCGGGCTCGGGGCCCGGTTCGTTCTGCGCCTGCGGCACAGGCTGCTCCGCGGCCGTCTCCGGTTCCGATGGCCCGGCCGGCGCGTCCCCGTCGCCCGGCGCGTCCCGAACATCCTCCCGACGCGGGGCGTCGTCGTCCGGACCACCGCTGACACGCGGGCCGGCAATGCCGGTCTGCGCCGACTGCCCGTCCGGCCGTGCCTCAGGCTCATACCCTGCGTCTGCCGGCGAGGCCGGTTCACGCGCAGGCGCCTCCGGGCCCTCCGTGGGCGCCGACTCCGCCGCGGCAGCCTCCTGCGCCCGTCGCTGCGAAGGGCGGACGAACCGAGGAGCAGGCCTGCCCGATCCCGCAGCGCCCCCCGCCCCGGCGGAACCTTCCGCACCGCCGGAACCTTCCGCACCGCCGAAACCTCCGCGTTCCGGAGCCGGCGCACCGCCCGATCCCTGGGCGCCCGCCGCTGCACCGCTCTCCAGGCGTTCGAGCCGCTGCAGGAGAGCCGACGCGTCCTCCGACGCCGCCGGCAGCAGCAGTCGAGCACACATCACCTCCAGCAGCAGCCGTGGCGCTGTGGCCCCGCGCATGTCGTTGAGCGAATCGTGCACCACCTCCGCATACCGCGTCAGCGTCGCGGGGCCGATGCGCTCCGACTCCTCCCGCATGCGTTCGAGTGCGTCGCCGGGCGCGTCCACCAGCCCGCGGTCGCCGGCATCGGGCACCGCCCGGAGCACTATCAGATCGCGCAGCCGATCGAGCAGATCAGAGGCGAACCGCCGGGGATCGAGCCCGGCCTCGATGAGCCGGTTCACCGTCTCGAACAGAGCGGCGCCGTCGTCCACCGCGAGCGCATCCACCGCATCATCGATCAATGCGACGTCGGTGACCCCCAGCAAGGCCAGCGCCCGGTGATAGGTGATCCCCTCCGGCCCGGCACCCGCCAGGAGCTGATCGAGCACGCTGAGCGTGTCGCGGGGCGATCCACCACCGGCCCTGATGACCAGCGGGAACACCGCGTCTTCGACAACCACGTGCTCCTGCCCGCAGATCTCGTCGAGCAGGCCCCGCATGATCGCCGGCGGCAGCAGCCGGAACGGATAATGGTGCGTGCGCGACCGGATGGTCGGCAGCACCTTCTCCGGCTCCGTCGTGGCGAACACGAAGATGAGGTGCTCCGGCGGTTCCTCGACGATCTTCAGCAGCGCGTTGAAGCCGGCATTGGTGACCATGTGGGCCTCGTCCACGATGAACACCCGGTACCGCGACTCGGCCGGAGCGTAGAAGGCCTTGTCACGCAGTTCACGGGTATCGTCCACGCCTCCGTGGCTGGCCGCGTCCAGCTCCACCACATCCAGGTTGCCGGTTCCGCCCGGCCCCAGCGCCACGCAGGACCGGCACACCCCGCACGGCGTCGACGTGGGCCCTTCCACACAGTTCAGAGAGCGGGCCAGGATGCGCGCAGACGATGTCTTGCCGCAGCCACGCGGCCCCGAGAACAAGTAGGCGTGATTGATCCGCCCCGACTCCAGGGCCGCACTGAGCGGTTCAGTGACGTGCTCCTGGCCGACGACCTCCGCGAAGGTCGCCGGTCGATACTTCCGGTAAAGCGCCACGGACCGAGACTACCGGCCCGCCCCGACAGCCCGGCGAGCCCAGGCGCAGTTCTCCACAAGGGTCCCGCGGCGGGTCAGGCACCGTAGCCGCCGTCGACGTCCAGCCGCTGGCCGGTGATGAAACCGGCGCGCTCGGACGCGAGGAAGTGCACGGCCTCCGCGATGTCGCGGCATCGCCCGAACCTGCGCAGCGGGGTGTTCAGCCGCGCGGCCTCCAACGCCGCCTCGTCCAGGTCGCCGTCGGCCATGAGCCGCCGCGCCATCCCGTCGGAGAGCATCCCCGGCCCGACGCAATTCGCCCGCACGCCGAAACGCCCCTCCTCGACCGCAAGGCCGGTCACCACGGCCTCCACCGACGCCTTGGGGACCACCGACATACCGTCCCGCACCGCGAAGCGCCGGCCCGCGGCCGACGTCACGGCGACGATGCTGCCGCGGGATTCCCGGAGCGCAGGCAGGAACGCGTGCGCGATGGTGAAGAAGGCGGCACTGTCCCCGATGAGGACGTCACGCATCTCGGCCGGATCCACGCGGCTCAGGTGACGTTGGCGCACCAGCGGCCCGGCGGCGTAGACGAGCGTGCCGATGCCGGCGTGGTGACCGGTCACCGCACGTGCGAAAGCATCGACCGCGTCCGGATCGGTCGCGTCCAACGGCCACGCCGTCGATCCCGGCGCCTCCGCCGCAAGCGCCTCCGCCCGCTGCCGGTTCCCCCGGTAGGTCAGGCACACCGGCACGCCGTCGCGCGCGAACGCCCGGACCACTGCACCGCCGATTCCGCCGCTTCCGCCCACGACGATCACTGCGCCGGCCCCCGTCGATCCGTCCGCGATC
>CAYVJJ010000156.1:0-6526 GCA_964451655.1 uncultured Mycobacteriaceae bacterium
GCTTGAGTTCCGCGTTGCCGGTGCCCTTGAACTCCTCGAAGATCACGGTGTCGCCCTGCGAACCGGTCTCCACCATCGCCGTGGCGATGATGGTCAGCGAGCCGCCGTGCTCGATGTTCCGGGCCGCGCCCAGGAAACGCTTGGGCGGGTACAGGGCCGTCGAATCCACACCGCCGGACAGGATCCGCCCGGATGCCGGCGAGGAGTTGTTGTAGGCGCGGCCGAGCCGGGTGATCGAGTCGAGCAGCACCACGACGTCCTTGCCGGATTCGACCAGGCGCTTGGCCCGCTCGATGGCCAGTTCGGCGACCGAGGTGTGATCCGACGGCGGCCGGTCGAAGGTGGAGGCGATGACCTCGCCCCGCACCGACCGCTGCATGTCGGTGACCTCTTCCGGCCGCTCGTCCACCAGCACCACCATGAGGTAGCACTCCGGGTTGTTGGTCGCGATCGCGTTGGCGATGCTCTGCAGCACCGTCGTTTTGCCCGCCTTCGGGGGGCTGACGATGAGCGCGCGCTGCCCCTTGCCGATCGGCATGATCAGGTCGATGACGCGGGTGGTCAGCTGTGTGGGCTCGGTTTCCAGACGCAGCCGCTGATTCGGGTAGAGCGGGGTGAGCTTGGAGAAGTCGGCGCGCGATTTCGCCGTCTCCACGTCGGTGCCGTTGACCGTGTCCAACCGCACCAGCGGATTGAACTTCTGGCGCTGGTTCGGGTGGTCGTTGTCCTTCGGCAGCCGCACCGCGCCCGTGATCGCATCGCCCCTGCGCAGTCCGTTCTTACGGACCATGTTCATCGAGACGTAGACGTCGTTGGACCCGGGCAGGTAACCGGAGGTGCGCACGAACGCGTAGTTGTCGAGCACGTCGAGGATGCCCGCCACCGGCTGCAGAACGTCGTCCTCGCGGATCTCGACGTCGCCCCGGTCGCCGCGGTCGCGGCCGCGGCGCCGTTCACGGAACCGGCGACCGCGGCGCCCGCCGCCTCCGCTGCCGTCCCCGTCGCCCTGGTTGCGGCCACCCTGGTTGCGACCGCCTTGATTGCGACCGCCCTGGTTGCCGGAGTGCTTGTCACCGGAGTGCTTGTCACCGGCGTTCTGGTCGGAGGCCTTGCCGCCTCCGTTCTTGTCGTTGCCGCCACGGTTGTCGTTGCCGCCACGGTTGTCGTTGCCGTTCTTGTCGCGGCCTCCGCGACGCGAGGGGCCGCCGCGGTCGGCGTCGTTGTCGCCACGGTTGCCGTTGCGACCGCGGCCGGCGTCGCCGCCCCGACGCCGCGCGGGGTCCCCGCCTTCGGAGGGGGCGTCGTTCGCCGTGCCCGAAACGTGGTCACGATCGCGCTTGTCCCGCGCTTCGTCGCCGTGCCGCGACACGTCTGTGCCGGCGCCGTCCGCATGCCCGCGCCCCGCGGGAGAACCTCCGCCACGGTTGCCGTCCGGGGCGCTCCGGGCCGCCGCATTCGCATCCTGCGGTGCCGAAGCGGTTTCCGCCCCCTCCCGAGCCGGTGCCGCTGCGGCGCGTGGCCGCTCCGGTTCCGCCTCGGCCGATTGCTCGGCCGGCTTCTGCGCTGCTGCGGACATCGGCGCCTCCTTCGCAGTGGCTCCGCCCGTGGGGCCGGCCTGATGCTCCTGGATCGCCGCGAGCAATTGCCCCTTGCGCATGCCCGAAGTGCCTTTGATGCCGAGTTGAACCGCCAGCGCCTTGAGCTCAGGCAGAAGCATCGTGGACAGACCACCCGACTTCGCGCGTGCGGAGCCGCGCCCGGTAGTTCCGCCCGCCGCGGCCTTGGAGGTGCTGATGAGTTCCGTATCTGTCACGGAGATCCTTTCCTTACCCGCACACGTGATTCGCGTCCGGGCCTTGCCGTCGATCGCACGAGGCGATATCCACGGGCTGACATCCGTAGCGGGGCGTTGGCGCCCGCGCCGCCGGCGATGAGTCTTCGGTTACCGCAACGGTGCCGCCGGCGCCGGAATCCGGTCACCGGATCGTTCGCCGCCCCACTTCGCCGCCGTCCACCCGCGCAGGTGATCTGCGCACCACACGGGGTGACAGTGGCTCGCTGGCGACACCCATCGGATCCGGGTCCGGAACTGGACGAGGTACTGAGCCGTATACCCCTGTCACAATGACGAAAACACGGGAATACGTTTACGAGCGGAAAAACGACTGCGGTTGACGCCGCACGGCGGATTCACCCCCGGCGGTCTGATGCACAATCGCCGCTCATAAAGAATCAGTGCATGCAGTCCAGCTGCGTACGGCCCGTACACACTGACGAACCGGCACACGAGTTGCGGACAGCACCAAGAATAACCCGCCCGGTGCACCCCTGCAACAACCGGATCCGGCGCGCCGCCCGGACACCGCACCTCCCGCTCCGCGGGACCCGCGCGATATGGTCGACATCACAGAAAGCGTCCGTTCGGGCACACGTAGACACGCAGGAGATCACATGCTCAGCACGATGCAGGAGGCCCCGCTCTCGATTGCGCAATTGCTGCGTTACGGGAGCACCGTCCACGGCGATGCCCGGGTGATCACCTGGACAGACGACGGCCCCCGCACGGCCACCTACGCAGAGGTGGGCACACGCTGCGCCCGGCTCGCCCACGCTCTGCGCGGGCTCGGGGTCACCGGAGACCAGCGGGTGGGCACCTTCATGTGGAACAACCAGGAGCACCTGGAGGCCTACCTGGCCGTCCCCGCGATGGGGGCCGTGCTGCACACCCTCAACATCCGGCTGTTCCCCGACCAGCTGGTGCACGTGGTCAATCACGCCGAGGATCACGTCATCCTCGTCGATCCCACGCTCATCCCCCTCCTTGCACCGCGCCTGCCCGAGTTCACTACCGTCCGCCACATCGTGGTGAGCGGGTCGCAGATTCCTGATTTCGATGTGCCGGAGGGGATCTCGGTCCACAGCTGGGAAGGCCTGATCGCCGACGCGTCCGGGGAGTTCGAGTGGCCCGAGCAGGACGAACGCACTGCCGCCGCCATGTGCTACACCTCCGGCACCACCGGCGACCCCAAGGGCGTCGCCTACTCGCACCGGTCCATCTGGCTGCACTCGATGTCGATATGCATGACCGACGGGATGGGGCTGAGCCAGGGGGACATGGCCCTGGCGATCGTCCCCCAGTTCCACGCCATGTCCTGGGGCATGCCGTACGCGGCGTTCATGATCGGCGCGTCCCTGCTCATGCCGGACCGATTCCTGCAGCCGGCCCCGCTCGCGCAGATGATCGCCGAGGTACGTCCCGACTTCGCCGCCGCCGTTCCCGCCATCTGGCAGGGGCTGCTGCACCACCTCGAGGATCATGACGACGACGTCTCGTCGATGCAGACCGTCGTGGTAGGCGGGTCCGCGGTGCCACCGTCGCTCATGCACCAGTTCGAGGAGAAGTACGGGATCCGCGTCCTGCACGCCTGGGGCATGACGGAGACCTCGCCGCTCGGTTCCGTGGCCAATCCGCCCGCCGGCACCACGGGCGACGAGGCGTGGCGGTACCGCTATACGCAGGGGCGTTTCCCCGCCGCTGTCGAGGCGCGGCTGGTGGACGACGACGGCGCCGTCGTACCCAAGGACGGCGAATCGGTCGGCGAACTCGAAGTCCGCGGCCCCTGGATCGCGGGCGCGTACTACGGCGTGGACGCGGCCGACAAGTTCGACGATGGCTGGCTGCGCACCGGCGACGTCGGCAAGATCACGCCGGATGGTTATCTCACGCTGACCGACCGTTCCAAGGACATCATCAAGTCCGGAGGCGAATGGATTTCATCCGTGGACCTCGAGAATCTCGTGATGGGCCACCCGGATGTGATGGAGGCCGCGGTGATCGGCATTCCCGACGAGAAGTGGGACGAGCGCCCGCTGGTGGCCGTCGTCCTGCGCGAGGGCGCGGACGTCACGCCGCGGCAGCTCCAGGAATACATGGCCGGTCACGTGGCCAAGTGGCAGCTGCCGGAGAATTGGGCCCGGATCACCGAGGTGCCGAAGACTTCGGTGGGAAAGTTCGACAAGAAGCGTCTGCGCTCGAGCTTCCAGTCCGGGGACCTCGAGGTCGAACGCCTTTGACCCGCCCGCGCCGGCCGGCCGCTGCAGGTGGCGCGGCCGGCGCGTCTCCCGGCCGGCCCGGCGCGGCCATCAAGGGTGCGATCAGCGGAGCCCGGCTCCCGGAGCGATCTCGACGGCACGCATGGCCATGCCCAGATCGTCCGCGGCCGCTGCGGCATCGGCGCCCAGCTCCTCGGTTCCCAGCGCCAGAACGGTGGGCCCGGCACCGGAGATCGCGGCAGCGACCCCCCGCTCGCGGAGCCATCGCACCAAGCGCGCGGACCGCGGCATCGCCTCCGCCCGATACGGCTGGTGCAGCAGGTCCTCGGTGCCCTCCGACAGCAATTCCGGGCGCTGCGTCAGGGCCACCACCATCACGGCCGAGCGCCCCGCGTTGAATGCCGCGACCGAATGCGGTACCTGCTCGGGCAGCAGCCCGCGCGCCTCGGAGGTGGACGCCCGCGTGGTCGGCACGAAGACGTGTGCCCGGATGTCCGGGTGCACCGTCAGAGGGGCCGCGGAATAGCGACGGTCGGGCCCGCAGCTGTCGGACCAGGACACTGTCGCGCCGCCGAAAATGCTGGCGGCCGCGTTGTCCGGGTGCCCCTCGAACTCGGATGCCAACTGCAGCACCTGATCGTCCGAGAGCCGTCGGTCCGGAAACACCCCGGCCAGAAGTTCGTTGGCGGCGACCAGTCCGCCCACCGCCGCCGCCGCGGACGATCCGAGGCCGCGCGAGTGCGGAATGCTGTTGGTGCAGCGCACGCTCAGACCCGGCGCCCAGATCCCGGCCGCCTCGAGCCCCTTCTCGACGGCCCGGACCACCAGGTGCGACGACCCCAGCGGCACTTCTCCGGCCCCCTCCCCCGACACCTCGACATCGAGACCCGAACCGATGGTCGCGATCTCGATCTCGTCGTGGATGCCCAGGGCCAGACCCAGCGAGTCGAAGCCGGCCCCCAGGTTGGCGCTGGAAGCGGGCACCCGTACCCGCACCCGCACGCCGCCCGGGAGAACGTCCGTCATCGGCTGCCTTTCGATCGTCCGTGCCGTACCGGTCATCAGGCCAGGCCCAGCGCCGCGGCCACCGCCACCGGGTCGACACCGATCGGCTTGACCTCGGGCATGCCCAGCAGGGCCGTATCCGGGTCCTTCAGTCCGTTGCCGGTGACCGTGCACACCACGGTCCGGCCGCGCTCGAGCCAACCGTCTTCCGCCGCGGCCAGCAGTCCCGCGACACTCGCCGCGGAGGCGGGCTCGACGAACACGCCCTCGCGGCCGGCGATCAGACGGTAGGCGGCGAGGATCTCGTCGTCGGTGGCCGCGCGGAACTGACCGCCCGATTCCTCTTTGGCGGACACCGCGCCGTTCCACGATGCGGGGGCGCCGATGCGGATGGCGGTGGCGATGGTCTCGGGGTTCTTCACCGGCTCGCCCGACACCAGCGGGGCCGCACCGGCGGCCTGCACACCCAGCATCCGCGGGCGCCCGCCGGTCACCCCGTCAGCGTGGTACTCACTGTATCCACGCCAGTAGGCGGTGATGTTGCCGGCGTTGCCCACGGGCAGCGCGTGGATGTCGGGGGCCTTGCCCAGCACGTCGCAGATCTCGAAGGCCGCGGTCTTCTGCCCCTCGATCCGCACCGGGTTGACCGAGTTGACCAGGCCGATGGTCTCGAACTCGCTGGTGGTCTTGCGGGCGAGTTCGAGGCAATCGTCGAAATTGCCGTCCACCTGGACGATCTTCGCACCGTGCATCACCGCCTGTGCGAGCTTGCCCATCGCGATCTTGCCGGTGGGCACCAGCACGGCGCAGGTCATGCCCGCACGCGTCGCGTACGCCGCGGCCGAGGCCGAGGTGTTGCCCGTCGAGGCGCACAGCACCGCCTGCTGGCCGCGGGCACGGGCATCGGTGACCGCCATCGTCATCCCGCGGTCCTTGAATGAACCGGTGGGGTTGAGCCCCTCCACCTTGAGGTGGACATCGCAACCGGTGAGCTCCGACAGGTGCGGCGCCGGGACCAGAGGCGTGCCGCCCTCGAACAGGGTGACCGGCTCCCAGTCCTCCCCCACTGCCAACCGGTCCCGGTAGGCCTCGATCAGCCCGGGCCAGGCGCGGTGGACGGGTGTGTGCGGGGTGCTCATTCTCCGGTGCCTTCCATTCTCAGCACGCTGGTGACAGCGTTGACGTATTCGAGGTTCTCCAGGGCGGCGACGGTGTCGCGCAAGGCGGATTCGAGCGCCATGTGGGTGACGACCACCAATGATGCGCCCGTCTCCGTATCCTCCTGCCGCACCACGGAGATGCTGACGTCGTGCTTGGAGAACTCCGCGGCCACGGCCGAGAGGACGCCGACGCGGTCGGTCACCTCCATGCACACGTGGTACCGGGTGGGCGTGTCGCCCATCGGCCCCACCCGCAGCGCGGCGTAGGTGGACTCGTCGGGCCCCTTGCCGCCGTGCACCTTGTTGCG
>CAYVJJ010000157.1:0-6510 GCA_964451655.1 uncultured Mycobacteriaceae bacterium
TCCCCGGCGATCAGCAGGTTCGCCGGCGGCAGCACGTAATTCTCGTCGCCCTCGCGCGGCGGGTCGGGGATCAGCGGGCCCGCGTCGTCGTCCTCCGGTTCGGGCTGCGGCGGCGGGGTCGGCTTGGGCGCAGGCCGGGCGCGCCGCGTCGCGGCCGCAGCTCCTGCCGCTGCACCGGCAGCAGCCGCCGTGCCCGTGCCACGGCCCGGCGCGTCTGCCCCTGCGTCGAGCTGCAGCGTCGGCTGCTCGTCCTCCGGCGCGGCGTCCGCACCGTCCTCGTCGTCGAACTCGTCGAGCGGGTAGTTGTCGTACGGCGAGCGGTCGTAGGGCGACGGCCCGTCGTCGCGCTCGTCGTAGTCGAAGTCCTCGTCCCCGCCGTCGCGGTGCCCGCCGATCCCGGCCAGCGCACCCACGCCGGTCAGGGCCTCGCGGACAGTGAGTCCGGCGATGAGCAGCACACCGAACACGCCGATGATCACCAGCAGCGGGATGGACAGCCATGCGGTGAGCCCGGAAGTCAGCGGCCCCCCGGCCGCGTAACCGAGGTAGCCGGCGGCGGCCGCGCGCCCCTGTCCGTCCGCCGGCAGCCCCGCGGCGATGTGCCAGATGCCCAGAATGGCGCCGACCAGCAGGATCGACCCGATCACCAGCCGCGGCCGGGTCTCCGGTCGCGGCTCGGAGCGCATCAGCGCGACGGAGACCCCGACCAGGATCAACGGCAGCGCCAGCGCGCCGGTGCCGATGGCGTAGCGCACCCCGGTGTCGACCCACTCGCCCACCGGCCCACCCGCGTCGATCCACGTGGCGGCCGCCGCCACCAGCGCCGCGGCGATGAGCGCGAGCGCGATCCCGTCGCGCCGGTGCCCGGCGTCGATGTCTCCGGCCCGGCTCACGGCGCGCGTCGTGGCGCCCACTCCCCGGGCAGCGGCCGACCACATGGATCCGGCCGCCCTGCGGGCCGCACCGCCCTGGCCGCCGCGTGCGCCGGAGCGTCCACGCGGTGCGCTCCCGCCCGTGCCTTTACGCGGCGCCGGGCCGGACCGGCCCGCGGGTCGGGTGCCGTTCTTGCGGGTCGTCGCGCGGGCCCCGGTCTTGCCCGCCCCGGAACGCTGCGCCGTCGAGCGGCCCGAGCGCGATGTCGACCGGGAGCTGCGCGTGCCGGTCGATTTCTTCGCGGGGCTAGAGGTGCTCGACTTTCCTGCCATGCCCCTCAGGCTAGTCGCACACGTCCCACGATACCCATCCGCAACACGGGGCGCGATGCATCCCACATCCGTCTTCCCGCTGTTTCACCAGCTCACAGCCTTGAGACGGCGTCAGGACTGGCTGACGGCGACCACGTTGGGCACGATCATCGGGCGGCGACGGTACTTCTCGGCGACCCACCGGCCCACGACCCGTCGCACCGCCTGCGCGATGCGGTGGGTGTCCGTGATCGCCTCCGCGGCCAGATCACCGAGCTCGGCCTCGACCAGCTTGGCGGCCTCCGCCAGCGCGTGCGGGTCGTCGGAGAACCCGCGGCCCGACAACTGCGGCGTGCTCACCGTGCGTCCGGTGTCGCGGTCCACCACCACCGAGATCGAGATGAACCCGCCCTCGCCCAGGACCAGCCTGTCCGAGAGCGTGGACTCGCCCACGTCGCCCACGGACAGCCCGTCGACGTACACATGGCCGACCGGCACCTGCCCGCTGATGGTGGCCGTACCGTCGACGAGATCCACCACGACCCCGTCCTCGGCCAGGACGATCCGGTCTTCGGGCACGCCCGTCGCGGCCGCGAGCGCGGCGTTCGCGCGCAGGTGGCGCCACTCCCCGTGCACGGGCATCGCGTTGCGCGGACGCACCGCGTTGTAGAGGTAGAGCAGCTCGCCCGCCGAGGCGTGGCCCGAGACGTGCACCTTGGCGCTCTGCTGCGTCACCACGGTGGCACCGCGCTTGGCCAGCCCGTTGACGACCGTGAACACGGAGTTCTCGTTGCCGGGGATGAGCGACGATGCGAGGATCACCAGGTCCTCGCCCCGGACGTTGATCTGGCGGTGGTCGCCCCGCGCCATCCGCGACAGCGCCGAGAACGGCTCCCCCTGCGAGCCCGTGGAGATCAGCACCAGCTTGTCGTCGGGCAGGCTCGCCGCGGTGTCGATGTCGACCTCGATGCCGTGCGGCACGGACAGGTAGCCGAGCTCCTCGGCGATGGCCATGTTGCGGACCATCGACCGCCCGACGAAGCAGATGCGCCGGCCGTACTTGTGCGCGACGTCCACGACCTGCTGTATCCGGTGCACGTGGCTGGCGAAGGAGGCCACGATCACGCGTTGACGCGCCTTGCCGATCACCGAGTCGAGCGCACCCCCGATGTCCCGCTCCGGCATGACGAAACCGGGCACCTCCGCGTTGGTGGAGTCCACCAGGAAGAGGTCGACGCCCTCGTCGCCGAGCCGCGAGAAGCCCCCGAGATCGGTGAGCCTGCCGTCCAGCGGAACCTGGTCGAGCTTGATGTCGCCTGTGTGCAGCACCCTGCCCGCGGGTGTGTCGATGGCGACCGCGATCGCGTCGGGGATCGAATGGTTCACCGCGTAATAGCGGCAACGGAAGTTGCCGTGCGTGGTTTCCTCGCCCTCGCGCACCAGCACCAGGTTGGGGTGCTGGCGGTGCTCACGGCATTTGGCGGACACCAGGGCCAGAGTGAACTGCGCGCCCACGATGGGGATGTCCTGCCGCAGTCGCAGCAGGAACGGGATGGCGCCGATGTGGTCCTCGTGCCCGTGGGTGAGGATGATCGCCTCGATGTCGTCGGCGCGGTCCTCGATGTAGGAGAAGTCCGGCAGGATCAGGTCCACGCCGGGCTGCGCATCCTCCGGGAAGAGCACTCCGCAGTCGACGATCAGCAGTCTGCCCCGGTACTCGAACACGGTCATGTTGCGGCCGATCTCGCCGATACCGCCCAGCGCGACGATGCGCAGACCGTTCTTGGGCAGCTTGGGGGGTGTGCCCAGTCGCGCGGCCGGGGCCGTGCCCACCGCTCCCCTGGCCCCGCCGGCCGACGGGTTCGGCGGCCTGCCCGGCTGCTTGCGCGATGCGCCGCCCCTGTTCCTGTTCCGGTTCCCGCCCTGGTTCCTGGAACCGCCAGCGCCCTTGTTCCCGCTCATGCCAGCACCCCCGCCGCACGCATGTCCGCCTCCAATGCATCGATCTGCGGCGGCGTGGGAGGGATCTGGGGCAGCCGCGGCTCCCCCGCATCGATACCCAGAAGCCGCAGTCCGGCCTTCGACGCCGTCACCCCGCCCAGCGCGCTCACGGCGTGCACCAGCGGCAGCAACGACGCATTGATCTCCCGGGCCCGCCGCATGTCACCCGCGCGCACCGCGTTGTGCAGGTCGCGCAGGCGCCCCGCCGCAAGGTGCCCGATCACGCTGACCATGCCGACCGCACCGACCGCCAGCCACGGCAGGTTGAGGGGGTCGTCCCCCGAGTAGAACGACAGCGACGTGTTCGCGATGAGGTCGGCGCCCGCGTTGAGGTCGCCCTTGGCGTCCTTGACCGCCAGGATCTGCGGATGCTCGGAGAGCAGCCGCAGCGTGTCCGACTCGATCGGCACCACCGACCGGGGCGGGATGTCGTAGAGCATGACGGGCAGGTCCGTGGCGTCCGCGACCGCCATGAAGTGTTCGTACAGCCCCCGCTGCGGCGGGCGCGAGTAATAAGGCGTCACCACCAGCAGCCCGTGCGCCCCCGCGGCCGCGGCGTCGCGCGCCAGCTCCACACTGTGCGCCGTGTCGTAGCTGCCGGCGCCGGCGACCACCCGGGCGCGGTCGCCCACCTCGGAGAGCACCACATCGAGCAACTGCATCTTCTCCGCCTCGGTGGTGGTGGGCGACTCGCCGGTGGTGCCCGCAAGCACCAGGCCGTCGCACCCGCTGTCCACGAGGTGGCGCGCCAGGCGCGACCCGGCCTTCAGATCCAGGCTGCCGTCCGCGGCGAAGGGCGTGACCATGGCGGTCAGGACCGTGCCGAACTGCTTTTCGGCGGTGGGCGCCGAACTACCAGTGCTCATGGCCGTCAACGCTACCCGGTCCGTCCCCGTCCACAGTATCCACACGCCGACCGCGGCGGGCGGCAGGTCACCCTTCGAGGGCGAACGGGCTCGTCGCCACCTCGGAACCGTCCGGCAGGGCGGTGATGTCGAAGTCGCCGAACACCGTGGGCGCCACCGACGCCAGCTGGCGCAGGCACTCGACCGCCAGCTGCCGCATCTCCACGTCGGCGTGCTCGGTGGCGCGCATCGCGATGAAGTGCCGCCAGCTGCGCAGGTTCCCGGTCACCACGAGCCGGGTCTCGGTGGCGTTCGGCAGCACCGAGCGCGCCGCCTGCCGCGCCTGCTTGCGCCGCAGGATCGCGTTGGGGACCTCGGCGAAGCGCTTCTCCAGAGCGTCGAGCAACTCGCCGTAGGCCTCGCGGCTGGCCTCGGTGGCCCGCAGGAAGATCGCCTCCAGCTCCGGGTCGTCACGGATCGCCGGCGGCGGGACCACGTTGGCGTCGTGCTCCGGGACGTAGCGCTGCGAGAGCTGGGAGAAGGAGAAATGCCGGTGGCGGATGAACTCGTGGGTGCACGAGCGGGACAGCCCGGTGATGTAGAAACCCGCGGAGGCGTGCTCGAAGACCGACAGGTGCCCCACCTCGAGGATGTGCCGGAGATACCCGGAGTTGGTGGCGGTCCGGGGGTTGGGCTTGTCCCATGTCTCGTAGCACGCGCGCCCGGCGAACTCGGCGAGCGCCTCCCCACCGTCCGCGTCCGTCTCCCACGGCACGTCGGCCGGTGCGAAGAAGTCCGTCTTCGAGATCAGCTGCACCTTCAGCGGCACGGTTCGCGGCACTCGTCCTCCTCACGGAATCGTCTGTCAGTTTATCGGCGCACCGCGTGCCCGGTGCGGCAGGCCTGCCGGGTCCGTCCCCACGATGGGCCGGAGGTTGGCATGATGAGCGTGCCCCGCGCGGGCACCGCAGCGCAGGAGGCGCCCGGCACCATCGACAGACGACCAGAACAGGGGAACACCATGGCAGTCACGGCCCATTCCGAGATCGAGATCGCGGCCACACCGCACGAGGTGATGGAGGCGATCGCCGACGTCGAGGCGCTGCCCACCTGGTCGTCCGCCCACAAGTCGGTGACCGTGGAGGACCGGTACGACGACGGCCGGCCCAGAACGGTGCGCAGCACCATGAGCGTGGTGGGCATCACCGACGAGCAGGTCGCCGTCTACACCTGGAACGGCGACGAGTCCGTGTCCTGGAAGGTCGTCGAGAGCACCCAGCAGAAGACCCAGGAGGGCGCGTACGTTCTCGAGGCCACCGGCAAGGGCACGCGCGCGGTGTTCGACCTGTCCGTGGAGCCCAAGCTCGCCATCCCCGGATTCATCGTCAAGAAGGCGCAGAAATCGGGCGTCGAGGCCGCCACCAAGGGACTCAAGAAGTTCGTCGAGAAAGGCTGACCGGCCCGCCCTCTGCGTCCGTGCGCCGGCCGCCCCCTATGCCTCCATGAGCCGGGCGGCGATGGTCGCCCCCAGCTCCCAGCACGCGTCCAGGTCCTCCTTGGACGGCTTGGCCGAGCACACGACGTAGTCGGCCGCCTTGACCCAGCCCATACCTCCGGTGATGCGGTCCACGGCCTTCTCCGCACCCTCGGTGCCCTCGTTGCCGTGCACGTACAGCCCGTACGGCCGACCCTTCGTCGTATCGAGGCACGGGTAGTAGCAGGTGTCGAACGCGTGCTTGAGCGCACCGCTGATGTACCCGAGGTTGGCGGGCGTGCCCAGCACGTAGCCGTCGGCCTCGAGCATGTCGGTGGCCGTCACTGCGAGCGCGGCACGGCGCACCACCTCGACCCCCTCGATCTCGGGGTCTGTGGCGCCGCTGATCACGGCCTCGAACATCGCCTGCATGAACGGGGACGGGGTGTGGTGCACCACCAGCAACGTCGAGCTCATGACCTCACCCTAACGTCACTGCGTGCAACCGACCCCAACGTCACTGCGTGCAACCGGCGCCCGCCCGCGCGGCGGTTCAGCCCACCGCGCCGGCGGCGCCCTCGCCGTGTTCGAGGGCTACGGCCCGCTTCATGATCTCCCGGGCCCGCTTGCGGTCCCCGGCCACGTCGTAGGCGCGCGCGAGCCGATAGTTGCTGCGCCAGTCGTCCGGAGCGGCCTCCCACTCCCGCTTGATGTCGGCGAACAGCGCGTCGGCGGCGTCCCGCTCGAACCGTCCGGAGGGCCGGCGCGGCAGCCCGTCGGTGTCGAGCTCGAGCCCCTCCTCCGCGATCCGGTGGGCCAGCCTGTCGTGGGCGAAAGCCGAACGGAGTGTGGAGAAGATCATCCACACGCCCATGACCGGCAGGACCAGCACCGCCACGCCCAGCGCGACCATGCCGGCGCGTCCGTCGCTGATCAGATCGAACGCGCGCCGGCCGAGCACGACGAAGTACACGCCCAGCGCCAGGACGATGACACCGATCGCGAC
>CAYVJJ010000158.1:0-6436 GCA_964451655.1 uncultured Mycobacteriaceae bacterium
TGTCGGGGTGGCGGGATTCGAACCCACGACCTCTTCGTCCCGAACGATCCGTCCTGGGAGTTTGTGATCGTTGGTCGTTGTGGGAGAACGTTGTCTACCTGCACTTATGGTGTTGTAGACGTTGGCGGGTTATGGCCGCTTTCTGTTCTCCTGCGTACTCTCTGCGTACCGAACCCCTACCCGGCAGCCTTACAGATCACCTCGTAGTGATGCAGCCGGCCGTTCAGAAAGTGATGCTCGATCGCCCCGTCCGGGTACAGCTTCTTATCCCCATACGGCGACCACGAGAACGCCACCTCCACCGCAGGCGGAGGCACAGGCGGAAGCACATGATCGAACGGCGAAATGATCAGCCGCAGCCGAGAAGAGATCCGGTCACCACCGGGATCGAACACCGACGCCGAATCGAGCATCGTCACCACTCCACTCACGTCCCGGTCCACCGTCTCGGTGATCGGATTGCCGTGACTGTCATAGTCGCCTGTAGGCATCTCCAGGTGCACATGCACGATGTCGTGGAAGATCATGACGCCCGCTTCCGGTACCGGTTCAGCACGAACGTCTCCGCCAGGCTGAACCCCTGGAAGCCGCCGCGGATAGACACAGCGCCGACGTCGACGGCGAGCTGTTCCGGGTTGGCGACCAGACGCGCCGATGCGGTGGTGATCACCGCGGCCAGCTCGTCGTTCGGCTCGGTGTTGTTGAAGCCGCCGCCGCGGGTATAGGCCCGCACCATCGCGGTAATCACGGTGACGGACTCCTGGGCCAGGGCGACGAGCGTGGTGTCATCGCCCCGGCCGAGGAATGCGGCCACCTCAGTGCCGGTGACCGCCATGATCAGCCCGCAGCCGCAGTCAGGACGACGACGCCCTCCGGGTGCAGCAGTCCGAGGTCGTAGCGGGTGACCACGCGGATCGCCTGCTGGTCGTACTCGGCGTACCGCTCCGACAGGAGCGTGATGCTCGGCGCCAGGTCCCGCACGACCGCCACCTGCGACATGTCCGCGAGCACCGCAGTACCCTCCGGCAGCCGGTTCGTGACGGTGACGGGGACACCGAACATCGCGTAGCGGGCGCCCTGGGTGACGTCCGGCTGGATCAGGTACTCGCCGGTGCCGGATGCCTTCACCTTGCGCAGAGCGAAGAAGTCGGCGCTGGACACGAACCACCGGTTGGGTTCGACTTCGTTGCCGGCCGCGGTCGCCATCGCGTCGAGGAGGCTGTCCGGGTCGGTGTTGTCGAGGGTGCCGGTGCTGACGCCGGTCTGCTTGGTGATGCCGGTGATCGACTTGCTGGTGCCGGCGCCAGTGAGCAGAGCATCGTCGAGAGCGCTGGACACGTCGGTGACGAGTCGTTCCTTCAGGACCGAGTCGAGGCCCACGGTCGACTGCCGCAGCATCTCGTTGCTGAACTTCGTCAGGCACTTGATGCTCTTGCGGTCCGAGGGCATCAGCTTGATCTCGCCGAAGGTGACGTCGTTGTCGGGGATCAGCGCGTTCTCGGCGACGAACGAGGCGCCGGTGGAGCCGGTGAGGGTCGGGATACGCAGCGGCTCGGAGCTGTCGAAGATGCGGACCCCGGACGACAGGACGACGGAGGCGGCTTCGAGGGGCTGGACGAGCAGGGAGGCGACCTGTTCCTGGATGAGGGAGGCGCCGGAAGTGGTGTCGATAGTCATGTGAGTGTGACTCCTCGTGAGTAGGTATCTGGTTCACGGAGAGTCATCGGGACACCCGAAGGGGCCAGGCACCGGGCCTGACCCCTCCAGTATCCCACATTGTGGGATTATGTCTAGCCTACTGTGACCTTGCGGCCACCGCCGTCGCCCTTCGGCATGGCGCCGGTGGTCAGCGCGTACGCCTGCGCCAGGCTCTCTAGCACCTGAGCAGTGTTCGACTTTCGAGCTATGTCGCGAATCGACTCCAGCAGTGCATCAGCTGTTTCTCGGCGAAGGTCCTCAGCCATTACGTGTCCTCCTGTTTAGTTGGCGCGGGACCGCAGCAGCCCCGCGAGATTGACCGTAGCGCCCGAAGACACCGAACCCTGACCGATCTCACCAACCGGCCGGCGCGACGCCAGATGAGGCTTCCGCTCCACCAGATCGTCGATCGCCGCGGCCAGCGCAGCAGGATCCTCCAGGTGCTCCTCGGCGAACACCAGATCAGTCGGATCCGCTAGTCGCCCCGTCGCCCGAACCAACTCCACATGCAGCCGCTCCGCCAGCGCATCCGCCTGCTGAGCACGCTCCCGATACCGGGCCGACTCACGCCGCAGCTTCTCCACGTACGTCCTGCTGAACGACTCGTCACCGTCGTCGCCCTGAGGTTCCGGGGTGTCATCACCCTCGGGAGCCTCCGATAGGCCGTCAGAATCGCTCTCAGCCGGTTTCACCTGGTCAGTGCCGGTGTCCACCACCTCCAACACGTCGGTGAACTCGTCGACCTTCTCATCGTCACTTGCCGCCATCACGTTCCCTCTCCAACTTTCGGCTGTACATCGTCGATTGAATGTTCTTGTCCACGACCGGGATCTGGTGGCACGTGCAGCCCTTATGCCGCTGCATCGGATGCTCTTGCGGCCACACCCGGCCCGTACGCCACCACCACTCGCACAGTTGGCAGGCGCCCGACTCCATGCCACGAGTCCAGCCGTGGATCCCCGGATACTTGCGGAACGATTCCCCGTACGCCGTGGCACTCGCGTCCGTCACCTCAGCAGTCGCCAGACGCCGCAACTGCATCTCCGTGTCCAGCTCGGACGCCAGAATCGTCGTCAAGGCTGTGCGCAGCCGCGCCGGATCCGCCGCCGGCGGCACCGACACGACACCCGCCACCGCCGTGCCGGTCGCCTGCTCCAAGTAGGCGCGGAGCACCACATCGGAGATCGCGGCGCCCCGAAGGTTCGCTCCCGCCACCAGATCCGCCGCCAGCGCGATGAACTGGTCCTCGGTGATCTCCGCCGCCACCAGCCGCCCATACAAGGCGAGCACACGATCCGCGGTCGACTCGCCAAGCTGTTTGACCAGATCCTCGTAGCCACTCATCCGAGCAGCGCCGCCAGATCAGTGCCGGCCGTGTCCAGCGACTCGGTGCGGCGAGCAACACGAATCTGCTCCACCTCGGTCTCCGAGTAGCCGAGACGCCGCAGCGCATACGAGGCAGGCAACAGCCCCGCCTGATAGAGCTTCACTGTCGCGTCCGCCTGCTGCGCCTCCGAACGGGTCGACGGGTCCGCCCACTGCACACGAGCATCAACCTGCAGCGGATCAGCACCGTCCCGGACGGCCACCATCAGCGCCGCCACCTGCTCCCACGAGCGGCCGAACCGTGCCTGACGAGCCTCAGCCCTGGCCGTGAGAGCCGCCTCCGATGCCCGGATCGAATCGGCCGACGTCGGGTTATCGCCGCCGATACCGAGCATGTGCTCCGGCAGGCCAGACACCGCGGAGATCTGCCGCATCAGCGTGCCGATACCCGCCTCGTATCCGGCGAGATCCGAGCCGGGGAGCTGACCGAACTTCGCCTCCGGCGCCTCCGAGATCAACATCCGGTTCGTCTCCGGGAACGGGTTGACCGCTTCCGTGTCGCCGGTCGGGTTACCGTCCGCGTCGAGCACATCACGCTCTTCCAGCTCCACGCCCGTAGCCCACCGCCGCGGCCGCGCCGTGTACTCAGACGACACGAGCATGTCGGTCGTCAGCTTCACCACCGCGTCAGTCAGCGACAGCACATCCCGCATCTCCGAAGCACCATCGTCGAGGAGCCGAGACCCATTGCGCAGGCGGACCACCGGCACCACGCCCAGCGGGTTCGCCAGCTCGTCGACCACCTCGAATCCTGAGGTCGTTGCACCCGTCTGGTTGGCCCGCAGAATCGTGATCGAGTCCGGCAGGTACAGGACAGCCTCAGTCGTCCTATCAGTCTCCCAGCGCTTCACAGCCGCAGTGATCTGCCTCGTACCCGGATCCGTCAACGCCGCCACCTGATGCGCGGACTCCACCGTCACCTTCGGCCGGCCATCCGGATGCGCCCACACGATCACGAACGACGAACCCAACGTCAACGCCTCACGGTGCGCAGTACCGCTCATCTGGTCCAGATCGTTCGCCAACCACTCCGGCCACAAGTCCACACCATCGAAGCCGGTCACCCGCAGCCGCTCTGCCACCGAATCCACCAGCAGCCGCGGAACGTTCACCGACACCCGACTCAGCCGGTTGTTCAGCGACGCCCGGATCTCCGGCGCCAGGAACGTCAACGGGTTCTCGCCGGCGTAGTAGCGGTCCAGCCGCTCATACCGGGCCTTGTTCTCGTCGAGCTGCTGCAGCAGCCCCGTCAAAGTCTCCATCATGCTGCGAAACTCCTTGCCTTACGTCGTGACTTACGGGTCGCACGCCAAGTGGCGCGACTGTGCGCCATCACCAGACACGCGCACAGGTCGATCTTTCGGGCCTTCCGAGACCGGGAAGCCTTGTCCAACCGGATGCCGCGGGCATCCTCACGGATCACCGCAGCAGCAACATGCGCAGCCAAACGTGGATCCCCTGAATGCGACATCTGCCCATTCACCGCGGCCGAGAACAGATCCCCCGTAGCCGCAGTCAACCGGGACGGAGAATGAGGGAACTCCACCACCGGCAGCCTCTCCGCCTCCAACACCTGCAGGGAACGGGTGAACCGGAACGGGTCCGCGATGATCTCCACCACCTGCCACCGCCGACACGCCTGCCGGATCTCCTCCTCCACCTCAGCGACCGGCACCCGCCACGAGTCATCCCCGATCGGCTTCTCCCACACGCGCAAAACATCGAAATGCGGGGTAGCAGACACCGTGCCCAACAGCAGCGCCGTCGTGTCGTCCGAGAACGAACCGTCCATCGCCAGCACCACATCGGCGCCGTCCGGGATGCCCTGACCAGTACTCAGCCCATCCCACGTGCCCACCGGCAGGAACGCCCCGTCCGTCTCCGAAGCGAACTGGCACAGGCGTGCGCGCCGGAACGTCGCCTCCCGCGTCTTCGGAGGCAACAACGCCGTGAGCGCATCCGCGTGCAGATAGTCACCCAACGCCGGGTTCGCCAGCTCCCAGCAGTGCCGGCAGTCCACCGGGTGATCCCGGAAGTCGTCAGCCGAGAACTCGCGCCACACGAACGTCCCGTCATCGGGATGCTCTGCGCCGTACTGACGGAGATCCGCCAGGACGTTGTTGTGCGGATCCGGGCCAGGCGTGCCGATCGCTATCAGCGTCGACCGCTCCCGCTTACCCTGCGCCAGCGTCAACACCTCGTAGGTGTCACGGCTGACCACACCCGCCTCGTCGAGAATCGCCGTAGTGAAGTCCAAGCCCTCCAGACGCTTCGGCTCCGCCGGCAGACACACGAACGATGCGCCACGCTCCGGCACCCGCAGCTCCGCCTTGAACACCTGGATCCGCGACGCCAACTCGTCATTCAGCTCCACCATGCGCGCCGCAGTGCGGAACACGATCCCCGCCTGACGCTCATCCGTCGCCGCCACCACCACCGACGCGCCCTCATCACCCAGCATCAGGTCATACAGGCCCAACGCCGCCACCAGCGTCGACTTCCCCTGACCACGAGGCAGCATCCACCCAGCAGTGCGCGGCTGAACCTCCGCATCCAGCACCGAACCCACCAGCTCGATCTGCCACGGCCGCAGCGTGAACGGCTCCCGCGCACCAGTGCCCTTCGGGGTGACCACGAACTGCTCACAGAAGTCACCGAACCGAGCAGCACCTACCGCATCGGAAAGGAACGGAAGCGGCGACCCGTCGACCGCAGCCTTCGGTCCAGCCTTCACGAACCATCCTCCCTACCCCCCGCGTTACAGTCTAGCCCAAAGTGTAACGGGGTCTGCGCCTTGTCCACCGGGGGCGGGGAGCCGGGGGTCGGGGCATATCCCCTGGTCAGAGGCCCGCGTGCTGGGCCTCGTGCACGGTTGCAGGGGCCGCAGACGACGTCGATGTCGTCGAGGCGTACGGCGAGTCCGGCTTCGTGGCGTCGCCAGGCTTCGGGTGTGTGGTCTGCCTGGAGGTCAGCGGTGGCGCCGCAGTCGCTGCAGAAGGGCTGCAGGCGTCGTGCGCGTCGGCTGAGCTGGTCCCACCGCCAGTTGTAGCCGCGTTCTCGCTTGGTCATGGCCCGCTTGGCCCTGCTGCTGACTTTGGTGGGCCGGTGCTCTCGGCAGTAGGAGTCGGGTGACGGTTCTCCGCAGTCCAGGCAGGGTTTGAGGCTCACGGTTGGCCTGCGTTCTGTCGCTGTTCGCGGCGCCATTGGGCGAACTCGTCGAGAAGGTCGTGGAGCTTGGCTATCTCGTCGATGTTGGCGTTCTTGGTGCGGCCGGCGATGGTGCGCAGTCGGCTGGAGATGTTCGTGCGGGCGAGGGTGAGCATCTGCTTTGGGTCGAGGTGATCAGTCATTG
>CAYVJJ010000159.1:0-6416 GCA_964451655.1 uncultured Mycobacteriaceae bacterium
CACCGCGGCTGGCTGCGGCTGGAGGGCAAGAGCGTGCTCATCATCGATTCCGAGCGCCTCGCCCGCCGCGCACGCTGAGCCGGGAGAACAACGAAGGGCGGGTCCGCAGCAACAGTGCCGCGGACCCGCCCTTCGCATCGGCTCAGCCCCTCAGGTAGTCGAGCTGTGCGGAGACGGACCATTCCGCCGCACCCCAGAGCGATTCGTCGACGTCTCTGTAGACGTGCTCGACCACCTGACGCGCGGTGGCCCGGTCACCGAGGACCCGCAGCGCGTCGCGGACCTGGTCCAGCCTCTGCTGCCTGTGATCGCGGTATTCGCGTGCCACCACCGCGGTGTCCGGAAGGTCGGGCCCGTGGGCGGGCAGGCAGGCCATGCCCTCGCCGGCCTCGATGAGCCGCTCGAGCGACGCGAGATAGTCCCCCAACGATCCGTCCTGCGGGTCGATCACCGTAGTGCCGCGCCCGAGGATCGTGTCCCCGGTGAGGACCGCCCCCGGGTGGTGCCGGTCCGGCTCGATCAGCAGCGAGACGCTGTCCGCGGTGTGGCCCGGCGTGGCGATGACCCGGATGCGCACCCCCGCCGCCTCGAGCACGGACCCGTCATCCAGCGCTCCGCCGCCCCCCCGCCGGTGCTCCGGCAGCACGGCGTGCACATCCGAGCCGGTGAGCCGGCGGAGGGTATCGATCCCGCCGGTGTGATCACCGTGCCGGTGGGTGACGATCGTGGTGGCGACCGGTCCGAGAGCCGCGATCCGGCCCACGTGCTCCTCGTCGTCCGGCCCCGGATCCACCACCACTGCCGCCTCGGCCCCGGGGGCCCGGAGGATCCACGTGTTGGTGCCGTCGAGCTCCATGATGCCCGGGTTGCGGCACAACAGCACCCCCGCTGTGGGCGTCACAGGCCGGAGCACGCCGTACGCCGGGTGGGCGGGCGCCGCGGCGCCGTCCGGCCCGATCACTGCCGCACCTCGACCTGCAGCTCCACCTCCACCGGGGAGTCGATCGGCAGGTCGGAGACGCCGACGGCGCTGCGGGCGTGCGTGCCGGCCTCTCCGAACACCTCGCCCAGCAGTTCCGAGGCGCCGTTGATGACGCCCGGCTGACCGCCGAATCCGGGGGCCGAGGACACGAAGCCGACGACCTTGACTATCCGCGCGACGTTGTCGATCCCCGCGACCGCGTCGACCGCGGCCAGTGCGTTGAGCGCCGCCACGCGGGCCAGGTGCGCGGCCTCCTCCGGGCTGACGTCCGCCCCCACCTTGCCGGTCTGCAGCAGGGCGCCGTCGACCGTGGGCAGCTGCCCCGATGTGTAGACGTAGGCGCCGGTGCGCACCGCCGGCACGTACGCGGCCAGCGGGGCTGCGACCGGGGGGAGGGTCAGGCCCAGCTCGGCGAGCCGGGCTGAGGGCGTCGACGCGCTCACTTGCGCCGCTTCAGGTAGGCGACGTGCTGTTCACCGGTGGGCCCGGGCAACACCGAGACGAGCTCCCACCCGTCCGCACCGAAGTTGTCGAGGATCGCCTTGGGGTTGTGGATCAGCAGAGGCGCCACCGCGTACTCCCACTGCACTGCCTGCTCAGTTTCACTCATGGGGACACCATATCCCCGCGTAGTCGGTGATATCCCCGCGTCCTCAGCGCCTACCGCAGGCACACCCGGGCCGCACCTCATACACTCGGGCGGTGTCCACACCACAACCCCGGTCCACTGTGGCCGGTCTGACCTCCACATGGCCGGACTCCGCGGCGCGGGCCCGTCTGCATTTCGTCAGCGGCAAGGGCGGCACCGGCAAGACCACCGTCGCCGCGGCCCTCGCCCTCGCGCTGGCCGCGGGGGGCCGCAGGGTGCTGCTGATCGAGGTCGAGGAGCGTCAGGGCATCGCCCAGGTCTTCGACACCGCCCCGTTGCCCTATGCGGAAACGAAGGTGGCGGTGGCCGACGGCGGCGGCGAGGTGCACGCGCTCGCCATCGACATCGAGGCGGCGTTCCTCGAGTATCTCGACATGTTCTACAACCTCGGCTTCGCCGGGAAGGCGATGAAGCGGATCGGCGCCGTCGAGTTCGCCACCACGCTGGCCCCCGGCCTCCGGGACGTGCTGCTCACCGGGAAGATCAAGGAGGCCGCCAGCCGCACCGTCGACGGCAGGCACCTGTACGACGCGGTGGTGGTCGATTCACCGCCGACGGGGCGCATCGGCAGTTTCCTGGACGTCACCAAGGCGATGGCGGACCTGGCCAAGGGCGGCCCCATCCGCGCCCAGGCGGAGGGCGTCGTGGACCTTCTGCACTCGCCGCAGACGATGGTGCATCTCGTGACGCTGCTCGAGGCGCTTCCCGTGCAGGAGACCGCCGACGCCGTCACGGAGCTCACGGACCTGGACCTGCAGCCCGGTACGGTCATCGTCAACCGCACCCAGGCCACGTACCTCGACGACCGGACGATAGCCGCCGCAGCGGAAGGCACGGTGGACGCGGACGGGATCCGCTCCGACTTCGAGCGGGTCGGCCTCACCGTCTCCGACGACGACTTCGCGGGCCTGCTCACCGAGACCATCGAGCACGCGATGCGGTGCAAGGCCCAGCGTGACAGCGCCCGCGAGCTCGCGGGGCTGCATGTCGCCCAGCTCGAGCTCGGCGAGGTGGCCGACGGCATGGATCTGGGCGGGGTGTACGAACTGGCGGAGCAGTTGGGCATGCAGGGGGTCCGATGAGCGGCAAGATGGACGTGGCGGGCCTGCTGAAGGATCCGGAGACGCGCGTGGTGGTGTGCTGCGGAGCGGGCGGGGTGGGCAAAACCACGACGGCCGCCGCGCTGGCCCTGCGCGCCGCCGAGACGGGACGCACCGTCGTGGTGCTGACCATCGACCCGGCGCGGCGGCTGGCGCAGTCGCTGGGCGTGGAGGAGCTCGGCAACACACCCCAGCCGGTCCCGCTGCCGGACAACGACAGCGGTGGATCGCTGCACGCGATGATGCTGGACATGCGGCGCACCTTCGACGACATGGTCATCCAGTACGCCACGCCGGAACGCGCCGAGGAGATCCTGGCCAACCCCTTCTACCAGACCGTCGCCTCCTCGTTCGCCGGCACGCAGGAGTACATGGCCATGGAGAAGCTGGGGCAGCTGGTGGCGGAGGACGCCTGGGACCTCGTCGTGGTGGACACCCCGCCGTCGCGCAATGCGCTCGATTTCCTCGACGCTCCGCAGCGGCTGGGCACGTTCCTCGACGGGCGCATGATCCGCATGTTCATGGCCCCCGGCCGGGGGCTGCGCAAGATCGTCAGCGGCGCTGTCGGCATGGCGATGAAGGCGGTGTCGACGGTCGTGGGCAGCTCGATGCTCGCCGACGCGTCGATGTTCGTGCAGTCCTTCGAGGAGATGTTCGGCGGATTCCGGGAGCGCGCCAACCGCACCTATCAGCTCCTGCGCAAGCCCGGTACCGCATTCCTGGTCATCTCCGCGGCCGAGCCCGATGCGCTCCGCGAGGCCTCGTTCTTCGTGGAGCGGCTGACCGACGAGAATATGCCGCTGACCGGGCTGGTGCTCAACCGCACGCATCCGATGCTCGCATCGATCCCGGTGGAGACGGCACTGGCGGCGGCGGGCAGGCTCGACGAGCTGGCGCAGTCCCCGGGTGCACTGTCCCCGGGTGCACCGTCCCCGCGGGACTCCACCGGCCGGGGCCCCGACGGGCACGGCGCGGACGAGGAGTCCCTGCCGCCGCCGGCCGGGGCGGTCCTGCGCATCCACGCCGAGCGCGGGGCGACGGCCAAGCGCGAGGTGCGGCTGCTCGGGCGCTTCACCGGTGCCCACCCGAGCGTGCCGGTGCTGGGGGTGCCCTCACTGCCGTTCGAGGTGTCCAGCCTGGACGCGCTGCGCGCCGTGGGCGACCAGCTCATGGCCGGCGGCGACTGACGCGCCCAGGCGGACGGACAACCCCGTGCAGCCGCGGCTCTCAGCCGGCGGACTGGCGGCGCTTCGCCGCTTCGAAGAACCGGGCCCATGACGTCACGTGCGGGTTCTTCTTGAGCAGTGCCCGACGCTGACGCTCCGTCATGCCGCCCCACACGCCGAACTCGACGCGGTTGTCGAGGGCGTCGGCCGCGCACTCCAGCATCACCGGGCAGTGCCGGCAGATGGTGGCGGCCTTACGCTGGGCGGCACCGCGCACGAAGAGTTCGTCGGGGTCGATGTTGCGGCACAGTGCCTGCGAGGTCCACGCCATGCGGGCCTCACTCGAGTCGACCGACAGCGGCGGAAGCCCGGTCTTGCGGAGTTTCGGCACCGAGGCACCGTGGCCGGTCGACTTCCTGCGGGACGCGGCCGCGGTTCCCGTGCCCGGATCCTTTCGTACGCTCTCGGATTCCGACATATGGGCTGATGTGCGCATATGACCTGCCCCCTTCGCGTGTACACCGTGCGGTGTTAACTGGATCACATTGATTGTTAACTTAGGCGACTGAACACCCGGCTGCAACCCCGTCCTCCCCCCGACCGCTCCGGCCGATCCCCGCGCCCCGCGCGCCGGGTGGACCGTGAAGGCGGCACCGTGCGTACTCTGTGGTGCGTGCCGTCCGGGAAAACCATTGCGAAGTTGCTCGGCATCTGCGTGCTCGCAGGCGTCGTGCTGGCGGGCGTCCTGTTCCCCGTGTTCGGCGGGGTGGGCGTGGTCGTCAACAAGGCCAGCGACGCCGTCGACTCGTCGTCGTCGCAGGTACTCGAGGGTGACGCCCCTGCAGTGACGACGATCGTCGACGCCGCCGGCAACCCCATCGCCTGGCTCTACGACCAGCGCCGGTTCGAGGTGCCGAGCGACCAGATCTCCAACTACATGAAGCTGGCCCAGGTCTCCATCGAGGACCGGCGCTTCGCCTCGCACAAGGGCGTCGACTGGCAAGGGACCATCCGCGCGTTCCTCACCAACACCAGCAGCGGCGAAGTCCAGCAGGGCGCCTCCACCATCGACCAGCAGTACGTGAAGAACTACCAGCTGTTCGTCACCGCCCAGACCGACGCGCAACGCCGCGCCGCGACCGAGACCACCATCGCGCGCAAGCTCCGCGAGATCCGCATGTCGCTGACGCTGGACAAGACGCTGTCCAAGGACGAGATCCTCACCCGCTACCTGAACCTCGTTCCGTTCGGCAACGGCAGCTACGGCGTGCAGGACGCCGCCCGCACCTACTTCGGGGTGGACGCCAAGGACCTGAGCCTGACGCAATCGGCGATGCTCGCAGGCATGGTCCGGTCCCCTTCACGCCTGAACCCGTACATCAACCCGGACGAGACCACCAAGCGCCGCAACGAGGTCATCGACTCGATGGTCTCGACACAAGCGATCACACCGGCGCAGGGCGCCGAGGCGAAAAAGCAGCCGCTGGGGATCCTCCCCCATCCCAATACGCTGCCGCGGGGCTGCATCTCAGCGGGGAACCGCGGGTTCTTCTGCGACTACGTGATCCAATACCTCAACGACGCGGGCTTCACCGATGAGCAGCTCAGCCGCGGTGGATACCTCATCCGCACCACGCTCCGGCCGGAGATCCAGGACTCCGTGCACCAGGCGCTCGCCGACAACGCCGACCCCGACCTCAACGGCATCGCAGAGGTCATGAACCTCATCGAGCCCGGCAAGGACGCGCACAAGGTCGTCGCCATGTCCAGCAGCCGCACGTACGGGCTGAACTCGGAAAACCACGAGACCGTCCAGCCCCAGCCGTACTCGATGGTCGGCGACGGCGCGGGTTCGACGTTCAAGTTGTTCACCACGGCGGTGGCGATGGAGAAAGGGCTGGGCCTGGACACCACCGTGCAGGTGCCGTCGTTCTTCGCCGCCAAGGGGATGGGGCACGGCGGCGCCGAAGGCTGCCCGGCCGACTCCTATTGCGTGCGCAACGTCGGCGATTACCCGCCCGCCATGTCGCTGACGCAGGCGCTGGCCACCTCACCGAACACCGCATTCGTCAAGATGCTCCAGGACGTGGGAGTGACTCCCACCGTGGACATGGCGGTGCGGCTGGGGCTGCGCACCTACGCCAAGCCCGGCACGTCGGGCGTGGACGACCGGAGCCTCGCGCAGATCATCAAGGACGAGAACCGCGGCTCGTTCACCCTGGGCCCGACCCCGGTCAACCCGCTGGAGATGGCGAACGTGTCGGCCACGCTCGCCTCGGGCGGCACCTGGTGTCCGCCCACCCCCATCGAGGCCGTATTCGACCGTGACGGCAAGCCCGTCCCCGTCACGCAGGAGGCCTGCAAGCAGGTGCTCGACCCGGGCCTGGCCCACACGCTGGCGGTCGGCATGGGCCAGGACCACGTCGGCGGCGGCACCTCCGCCGGTTCGGCGAACGCGGCCGGGTGGACGGCGCCGGTGTCCGCGAAGACCGGCACGACGGAGACCTACCGGTCGTCGG
>CAYVJJ010000160.1:0-6411 GCA_964451655.1 uncultured Mycobacteriaceae bacterium
CGCACCGCGTCGACCAGCGCCGTTTTGCGCTGCTGGTAGGTGGCGCTGAACGCGTCGCCGTCGGAGACCCCGTCCATGGCGCTGTAGGTGAGGTGTGTGAACACGGCTTCGGCCTCGTCGAGCACGGGCCGCGGGGCGCGCACGCGCAACTCGTTGTGGATGCCTGCCAGCGTCACGATCGACTCGGCCAGCCGGCGCATCGTGGGCTGCTCGGAGTGCAGGGCATCCTCGAGCTCGGTGTCCGCCAGGTCCTTCTGGTCCACCGCCAGCAGCGTGTTGTGGGCGGTGTCGGCGGCGTCGAGGAAACGGACGGCGGGCGCGGTGTACGCGCCCGACCGGTCTCGGCGGTCATGCGGGACCCCAGGCGCGGTATGCCGGCGCCGTCGACCCCCGATCAGCCATCCGAGCAGCAGCCCGACGATCAGCCCGACGACGATTCCGATCGCCCCGCCGGCCCACAGCGTGGTGGAGGTCTGCAGCAGGTCGGAGAGGGCGTCCATGCGCGCATCGTAGCAACGCCGGCGTGACCAGCGGTGCTGATGTGGTGGGAGTGATGACTTCCGACCTCGGGTGGAGGAGTGCGGGACCTGGCGAGGGCCGGTGCCGATCCGTTGCCGTCATCCGGCAGACCCGGTACCTGTACACGGATAGCCTGGCCGGAACAGCGGATCACTGCGGGCCCGACGTCCGAGTGCGGGAAACGCCGGTCGTCACAGTGCGGTCCGTGGGCGGACGGTGAGGGAGAGCGCGGGCTATGGCCGATCCTCGGGGAGACGACCCAGGGCGGCGGGGCGGTTCACGGCGGCAGTACGGGAGGTATCCGCTGCCGCGTGAGGGCCGTGGGGGGCCGTCGGGGCCGGGGGCTACGCCCGCTGCGGGCGGCAGCGTCTACGGCCGGCCTGATCGGCCGATCCGTAACGGCCTCAGCACGGCTTCCCTGGTCATCGGGGTCACTGTGTTGCTGCTGTCCACCCTGTTCCCGGGGTCGCTTCTCGGCGGGATGATCGCCGCACCGGTCGGGCTGATCCTGGGGATCGTCGCCCTGGTGCGCGTGCGGAGAGGCGATGCGGACGGCAAGGGGCCGGCCATCGGCGGCATCGTCACGTCGTCGCTCGCCGTTCTCGTCGTCATCGCCAAGCTCGTTGCGCTGTACGTCGCGGTCGGATGAAGCACCGCGAGGATGCGGGACCCGTCGGAGGCTCCGGCCCCGGCGTGGCGCCGATCGAGAACGGGGGCCCTACCACAGCTCCAGGGCGCGGCCGCTGACGAAGCGGCGCGGAGAACCGGTGTACGGGTCGGTGAACTCCAGTGAGCGCGCCAGCAGTTGCAGCGGCCGGGTGAAGTCGTCCGGGCCGCCCGGCGGTGTGCGGGTGGGTTCCCAGAACGTGGACTCGGTGCCGTACAACGGATCTCCGGCGATCGGGACGCCGATGGAGGACAGATGCACCCGGATCTGGTGCGTCCTGCCCGTGGCCGGGTGCAACCGGAGCCTTACGTGCCGTCCCCCGGGGACGCGCTCCACGGTGGTCTCGGCGTTGACCGGACCGTGTGTCTCGTATGCCCGGTGCACGCCGCGTTCTTTGACGATGCGGCTGCGGACCACCGCCGGCAGCGGCCGGTCGGGCCCGGCGACGGAGACGGCCTCATAGGTCTTACGCACGCTGCCCGCGGCGAAGAGCTCCTGATAGGCCCGGCGTACGCGCGCGTGCGTGGTGAACACCAGAACTCCCGCGGTGAGCCGGTCCAGACGGTGCGCCGGGGCCAGCGCGTCGATGCCGGTGGACCGGCGCAGCCGCACCAAGGCGGTCTCGGCGATGTGCCGGCCGCGGGGCATCGTCGCCAGGAAGTGCGGCTTGTCGACCACCAGCAGATTCTCGTCGTGGTGCAGTACCTGCACGTCGAACGGGACCCGCTCCTCGGCCGGCGGATCGCGGTAGAGGAAGACCTCCAATCCCGGGGAGAACGGCGTGTGCTCGGTGACGGGTGTGCCGTCCGCGGCCACCACTTCGCCGCTGCTGATCTTCGCGGCGAGCCGCGGGGCGTCGGCAGGGAAGCGCGCGGCCAGATACCCGGCCACGGTGCTGCGGCCCGGAGGGGCGGGTGACGATGCCGCGGTATCCGGCAGCCGTATCCGGCTGGCCCCCAGCCCGTCGCGCACGGGCAGCGGGCCGCGGCGGCGCTGGGAACGGGGGCGGCGGGGCATGTGTCGAGGATATCCGCGCGTCGGAGGCCGTCCGCTGTCCGATCGACAGCCCCCTTGACGAATCGACCGTGACGGAGTTCAC
Organism: uncultured Mycobacteriaceae bacterium; assembly: GCA_964451655.1. Classification (GTDB taxonomy): domain Bacteria; phylum Actinomycetota; class Actinomycetes; order Mycobacteriales; family Mycobacteriaceae; genus Tomitella. The sequence goes on from CAYVJJ010000160.1 coordinate 2,286, forward strand.
TGGAGGTGAGTGAATGGGTATTCATCAATTGTGAGTGCACATTCACACATCCCGTCGTCGATGCCTGCGGCAGAGAGCCCGGCGACGCCCCGGCGTCAGGAAGGACCCCATGGATTACGCCCACTACCAGCAACTCAGTTTCGAGCGGCGCGACAACGGCGTACTGCTCATCACGCTGGACCGGCCGGAGAAGTACAACGCCACCGATGAGCGGATGCACGGCGAACTCGCCCGCGTCTGGCACGACGTCTCCAAGGACCCGGATACCCGCGCGGTGGTGATCACCGGAGCCGGCAAGGCGTTCTCCGCCGGCGGCGACCTTGCCATGGTCGAGCGCATGGCAGGTGATCATGAGGCCGTCGCGCACATGCTCGACGAGATGAGCGAGATGGTCTACGGGATCGTGAACTGCGACAAGCCGGTGGTGTCCGCCATCAACGGCGTGGCGGTCGGCGCGGGCACCGTCGTGGGCCTGCTCGCCGACATCTCGATCTGCGCCGAGGACGCGAAGATCGGCGACGGCCACGTCAAACTCGGCGTGGCGGCGGGCGATCACGCCGCCATCGTCTGGCCGCTGCTCGCCGGCCTGGCCAAGTCCAAGTACTACCTGCTGACCGGGGAGATGGTGACGGGTGCGGAGGCCGAGCGGATCGGTCTGGTCTCCAAGTCCGTTCCGCGCGAGCAGGTTCTGGATGAGGCGCTGCGTGTCGCGGACGTGTTGGGCACCGGCTCGCAGCGGGCCATCCGGTGGACCAAGCGCGCCCTGAACAGCTGGATCCGCGATGCCGGACCGATCTTCGACCAGTCGGCGGCCTACGAGATGCTCAGCTTCATGACCCCCGACGTCGTGGAGGGCTACACCGCGCTGCGGGAGAAGCGCGCCCCGGTGTTCCCCTCGGCGGCAGCTGTTTCCAGGGAGGTGGAGTGATGATGGAGGGCACCGGACTGGAGGACCCGAGCGGTACCGGGCTCGCCGTCGTCACCGGAGCGGGATCCGGAATCGGACGGGCCATCGCCCTGCGGCTCGCGGAAGGAGGGACGCGCGTCGTCGCCGCGGACCTCGACGAGGACGGTGCCGCGGCCACGGCCGCGCAGCACCCGGACCGGATCACGCCGATGCCGGTGGACATCTCCGACCGCGCCCGTGTGGACGCGCTGCGCGACCGGGTGCACGCGGAGATGGGGGTGCCGACGATCCTCATCAACGCCGCCGGCTGGGACCGTATCGCCCCGTTCCTGGAGGCGGACGCCGCCTTCGCGCAGAAGGTCACCGCCATCAACTACCTCGGTCCCGTGCACATGTGCAGCGCGTTCCTGCCGTCCATGACGGAAGCGGGCACCGGGCGCATCGTCAACCTGGCCAGCGACGCCGGCCGGGTCGGCAGCGCCGGCGAGACCGTCTACGCCGGGGCCAAGGGCGGGGTCATCGCCCTGACCAAATCGCTGGCCCGTGAGATGGCCCGCTACGGCATCACCGTGAACTGCGTGTGCCCCGGGCCCACGGACACCCCGCTGTTCGCGTCGCTGCCGGAGAAGCTGCAGGGAGCGCTGATCAAATCCATCCCGTTCCGGCGGCTGGCCCGGCCCGAGGAGGTCGCCGCGGCCGCAACCTTCTTCGTCGCCCCCGACACCACGTTCATCACCGGCCAGACGCTGAGCGTCAGCGGCGGCCTCACCATGGCCGGGTAGGAAGGCGGAAGCCATGAGTCACGTGACCGACCCCGGCACGGCCAGGGCGCCCGATGGAGGATACGACGCCCGCGCCTACCGGGACTATTTCGAGAACGCATTCACCTACATCAACGGATTCCGCCGGAACGTGCACAGATTCGCGCACCGCCCGGCCATCGAGGATCCCGCGTCGGGCCGCACGTGGACCTACAGCGAGCTGGGCGCGGACGTGGACCGGCTGGCCGCGGGCCTCGCGGATCTGGGGGTGGGTCGCGACGACGTGGTGGCCTACCAGCTGTTCAACGGGCCCGAGTTCGCGCAGCTCTACCTGGCCACCCAGGTCGCGGGCGCCGTGGGCTCGCCGATGAACCATCGCCTGGCCTCCGGGGAGACGGCCTACATTCTCGCCGCCAACCGCCCCCGGGTGTTCTTCTACGACAGCGGGATCGGCGAGACGGTATCCGAGGCCCTCGGACGCAGCGGGCACGTCCCGGAGACGATCGTGGCGGTGGGGCCGGGCGAGCCGATCTCCCCGCCGGCGGGCGCCCGGGTGCTGCGGTTCCGGGACGTGCAGGCATCGGACAGCCCTGTGCCGCATCCGGAGCGCACCATCTGGGAGGAGACGACGCGTCTGCACACCTCGGGCACCACGGGCATGCCCAAGGGGGTGCCGATGAACAGCGCCATCGAGATCTTCAGCGCGCACGACGTGATCATGCAGTTCCCCCTCGCGCCCGAGGACAAGACGCTCAACATGTCGCCGTGGTTCCACCGCGGGGGCCTGTACTGCGCGGGGCCCAATCCGTCGTTCTACGTGGGCAGCGCGGTGGTGCCGCTGCGTGCGTTCGACCCGGAACGGGTGCTGGATCTGGTGGAATCGCAGGGCCTGACGTTCCTCATCGGCGCGCCCACCAATCTGGCGATGCTCTCCGACGCGCAGGAGGCCCGCGCCCGCGACCTGTCCACGCTGCGCGGGGTGGTGACGATGGGGTCGCCTCTGGACCGCGAGGCCGCGCTGCGCTATCAGCGTGTGCTGCATCCGCGGATCTTCAACGGCTACGGCAGCACCGAGGGGTTCTGGAACACCTTCCTGCGCCCCGTGGACCTGCCGGACAGGGCCGGCAGCGCGGGGCGGGCGTGCATCGACGACGACGTGGCCGTGGTCAAGCTCTTCGACGACCGGCCGGCGCTCCCGCACGAGACGGTGGCGCGGGACGGCGCCGAGGTGGGGGAGGTGATCGTCCGTTCGCCCAAGAGCGCCGGGCAGTACTCGGACGACCCGGGACAGGATGCGGAGAAGTTCCACGACGGCTGGCTGCACATCGGCGATCTGGCCACGTGGGACGCCGACGAGTACGTCACGATCGTCGGCCGGCGCGACGACATGCTGCTCTCCGGAGGCGAGAACGTGCACCCGGTGGGCGTCGAGGCCGCGCTGTGCGAGCACCCGGAGGTGGCCGATGCGCTCGTGGTGGGGGTCCCGGACGAGAAGTGGGGGCAGCGGGTGGTGGCCTACATCGTGGCCCGGCCGGGTGCGGCTGAGCTGACCGGCGGGCAGGCGGCCGCCGACACGCTCGACGCGTACTGCCGCGCGCACCCGATGCTCTCGCGCTTCAAGCGTCCGCGGGCGTACCGGGTGGTGGATGCGCTGCCGGTCTCCGCCACCGGCAAGAAGTTGCACTACAAGGCCACGGCCACCGCACGCGAGGACGCCGCACGGGGCCTCTTCGTCCGGCCGGGCGGGGCAGGGGGCCGGTGATGGGTGCGATCGTGGATCCCGCGGTGGCCGACACCATCCCGCCCACACGGCTCGCGAATACCGCCGAGCACCGCGCATTCCGGGAGGCGGTGCGCGGATACGTACGTGACATGGTGGCGCCGCACCAGGCGGAGTGGGAGGACGCGGGGTCGCTGCCGCGCGGTTTCTTCACGGGCGCAGGCGCGCAGGGCATGCTCGGTTTCGCCGTGCCGGAGGAGTACGGCGGGCCCGGTGTGCGCGACTTCCGCTACAACGCCGTCGTCATCGAGGAGGTCGCGCGCGTGGGGGCTGCGGCCTGCGCCATCGGCCTGTCGCTGCAGAACGACGTGGTGCTGCCGTACCTGACGGATCTGGCCGATGCACACCAGCAGGCCCGCTGGCTGCCGTCGGTGGTCACGGGCGAGACGATCCTGGGCATCGCGATGACCGAGCCCGGCGCCGGCAGCGACCTGGCGGGCATCCGGGCCACGGCGGTGCGCGACGGTGACGAGTACGTCGTGGACGGGGCCAAGACGTTCATCTCCAACGGGCAGAACGCGGACCTGTTCGTCGTCGCCGTGCGCACCGGCGCGCCAGCGTCGGACGGCGACCGGCGGGGCGGGCTGACACTGCTGGTGGTCGAGGGCGACAACCCGGGATTGACCCGCGGGCGCAACCTGGACAAGATCGGCCTGCACGCGCAGGACACCAGCGAGC
>CAYVJJ010000161.1:0-6410 GCA_964451655.1 uncultured Mycobacteriaceae bacterium
CCGGCAACCGCGTGTTGCCCATCCGACCTGTCACCTGTACACCGTCCTGCCTGCCCGGCTCTGCACCCGGGCGCTGCACCGCGGGCGTGACACCGGCACCCGATGGTCACGTATAGCTGACCGTGATCTTTGCATCCCGTGCCGCCGTCCGCGACGCATACCCGCTACTCGGCGCGCCGAGCGGGCACGGACCGAATTGCCTTGGACTACCGTCCAGACCATACTGGGACTGTGACCGGTACGACATGGAGGAACTGGGCGGACTGCGCGCACGCGCAGCCGCACATCATCGCACAGCCGTCCTGCGCGGACGACGTGGCCCGCACCGTGCGTGACGCGGCGACGCGCGGGCTCGCCGTGAAGGCGGTCGGCTCGGGGCACTCGTTCACTCCGGTCGCGGCCACCGACGGCGTCATGGTGGACCTGCGGCGGATGTCCGGCATCCGGTCGGTGGTCCCCACCTCCGACGGCGCACACGTGACAGTGCACGCGGGCACGCCCCTACGGCGTCTCAACGCACTGCTCTGGGCGCTGGACCTGTCGATGATCAATCTCGGGGACATCGACGTGCAGACGCTCGCCGGCGCCATCGCCACCGGAACGCACGGTACCGGAGCCGCGTTCGGCGGGCTGGCCACCCAGGTGGTCGCCGTCGAGATGGTCACGGCCTCCGGCGAGTTGGTGACCTGCTCGGCCGAGCGGGACCCGCGCCTGTTCGAGGCCGCACGGCTGAGTCTGGGCGCGGTCGGCGTGATCACCGCGATGACCCTCGACTGCCGCCCCGCGTTCGTCATGCACGCCGAGGAACGGCCGGAGCCGCTCGACGCGGTCCTTGCCGACGTGGACCGCATCCGCCGCGGCGTCGACCATTTCGAGTTCTACTGGTGGCCGCATACGCGCAGCGTGCTCACCAAACGCAACACCCGGCTGCCCGGGTCCACGCCGCTGCGCCCGGTCAATCGTCTGCGCGGATTCATCGACGACGAGCTGCTGTCCAACACGGTCTTCGGCGGACTCAACGAGCTGGCCACCCGTGTGCCCGCCATCATCCCCCGCGTCAACGCGGTCGCCGCGCGGCTGCTGTCCGGTCGTGAGTACACCGACGCGGCGCACCGCGTGTTCGCCTCGTCGCGGCGTGTGCGGTTCCGCGAGATGGAGTACGCGGTCCCGGTGGCGGAGCTTCCGGGCGTCCTCGAGCGCATCGAGCGCCTCCTGGCCGACACGGGCCTGCGCGTCGGTTTCCCGGTCGAGGTGCGGTTCGCGGCGGCCGACGACGTGTGGCTGTCCACCGCCTATGGGCGCGAGACCGCCTACGTCGCCGTGCACATGTACTGGAAGCAGGACCGGGAACCGTACTTCCGGGGCGTCGAGGAGATCATGCGGTCCGTCGACGGCCGTCCGCACTGGGGCAAACTCCACGGCCGGACCGCCGAAGACCTGCGTCCCGCGTATCCGCGCTTCGACGACTTCCGTGCGGTCCGCGACGAGCACGATCCCGACCGCGTCTTCGGCAACGACTACCTCGCCCGCGTTCTGGGCTGACGGCGGCAGGTGACTGCCGCCTCCGCCGGAGACGTCCCGGGCGCGGCCGGGGATGGAACAATGCGGCTGGGGAGCTTTCGACAGCCGGAGGAGCACGTGGACGCACAGACGGCCGATGTCGTCGGTCTCGCATGGGCCCGTGGGCTGCGGCTGGACGACGACGCGGCGTTCTCGCGGGCGGGTGGCCGATGCGTCGTACCGGATGAGGGCCTGGCCGGTCTGGAGTTCGTCGAGCTGTTCGGCGCCGCCGCCCTCCGCGGCCCCCGCGCACTGGTGGAGGCGGTCGCGCAGCTGCCCTCCCGCGCCTTCTACGACGGCACGGCCGTCGCCGCCCTCGCTGAGGCGGACCGTGGGCGGGACGGCGACGGCGGCCGCCGCGGTATGCGGACCGCGGCACGTGAACGCCTCGCCTACCGCGACCACTACGGCGCCCCGACGCCGGGAGGGCCTCTCACTCAGGGGCCGCTCGCGGACGGGGCCCCGGCGCCGGGCGGCGTGAGCCCGGCGGGCGCACAGGACCCCGCGGTGCCGCTGATCTCGCGAGCGCCGCACGATGCCGCGCTGGTGCTGGAGGCCGCGCCCGCGGACGACGCCGCTGATCTCGCACGCGAACTGCGCAAGCCCACCGGCCCGGAGCCGCTCGCCCGGCCGCCCGGCCCCTCCGGTCCCCCCTGCCCCGATGCCGGTGCCGAGCTCTTCACCCTGATCGACGGCGAGGCCCGCGTCGCCGTCGCCGGCTTCACCACGGTGCACCACCTGCTCGCGGACCTGCACGTCATCACGGCGTCCGCACGGCGACGGTGCGGGCACGGCCGCACCGTCGCCGGGATCGCCGTCGGAGAAGCACTCGACGCAGGGCTCGTCTGCCAGGCGCGCATGCGGGCCGAGTCCACCGCGGCCGCGGCGCTCGCGGCGGACCTGGGGTTCACCGCGGTCGGGGGCAGGGTCGTGATCACGCCCGGCCCCGCACCGGACGACGACGGCACGCCGTGAGCGGCACCGCGTCGCCCGGGTGGCTGCGCAGACTCTGGGCGATGTGCCTGGACCGCCGCAAGGTGCTCATCGGCGCGCTGGTCATGTCCGCGGGCGCCACAATCATGGAGCTGACGTTCCCGCTGCTCACCCGCAGCGCACTGGACCAGGCGACCGCGGGACGCACCGGCGCCATCGCCGGCATCGCCGCCGCCATCGCGGTACTGGCCTGCGTGCGCTGGGGGTGCATGTTCGGCCGCAGGATCCTCGCCGGTGTCCTCTCCCTGGACGTGCAGCACGATCTGCGGCTGCGCCTGCTGGCCACGCTGCAACGGCTCGACGGCCGCGGGCAGGACCGCATCCGGACCGGCCAGGTGGTCTCCCGCTCCATCACCGACCTGCAGTTGACCCAGGGGCTGCTCGCCATGTTCCCCATGGTCGCCGGCGCGGCGCTGCAGTTCGTGCTGGCCCTGGCGGTGATGGCGTATCTCTCGCCGCTGCTCACGCTCGTGGCGCTCGTGGTGGCGCCCTGCATCACCGCGGTGGCCTACGTCAGCCGCAGGTCCATGCACGCCGCCACCTGGTCGGCGCAGCAGGGTGCGGCAGACCTGGCCCAGCATGTGGAGGAGACGGTCACCGGCGTCCGCGTGGTGAAGGGCTTCGGCCAGGAGTCGCGGATGGTCGCCCGGCTCGAGCAGCTCGGCCGCACGCTCTACGCGCGGCGCCTGCGCGCCGCCGGCGTGAACGCGCGGTTCGCGCCCACTCTGTCCGCGCTGCCCCAACTGGGGCTCGTCGGCGTGATCGCGCTCGGCGGCGCGCTCGCCCTGCACGGATCGCTGACCATCGGCACCTTCCTGGCCTTCGCCACCTACATCACGCGCATGGCTGCCATCGCCCGCATCATCGCCGGGATGCTGGTGATGGTCCAGCTCTCCCGTGCCGCCGCGGAGCGCGTGTTCGACGTGATCGACGCCCGGCCGGGCATCAGCGACCCGCCGGACCCCGCCGAGCTGCCGGACGGCCCCGTGGGCATCGAGATCCGCGACGTGGGATTCTCCTACGATCCCCCGCGCCGCGTCTTCGACGGCCTGGACCTGAGCGTGGCCCCCGGTGAGACCCTGGTCGTCGTGGGCCCCACCGGCTCGGGCAAATCCGCCCTGGCCCAGCTCATCGACCGTTTCTACGATCCGGACTCCGGTGCGGTGCGCTTCACCGCCGGCGGAGCGGAAGTGGATCTGCGGGACCTGCCGATGCACCGCGTCCGCGATGTGGCCGCGGTGGTGTTCGATGAGCCGTTCCTGTTCTCGGACACGATCGCCGCGAATATCGCCCTGGGCCGGCCCGGCGCCACGGACGGGGAGATCCGCGCCGCCGCCGCGGCGGCGGACGCCCACGGGTTCATCGCCGAGCTGGCCGACGGCTACGCGACGACGGTCGGCGAACGCGGGCTCACGCTGTCCGGCGGACAGCGGCAGCGCATCGCACTCGCCCGGGCCTTCCTCCAGGATCCGCGACTCCTCGTCCTCGACGACGCCACGTCCGCTGTGGACGCCGAGACGGAATCGCGCATCTTCGCCAACCTGCGTGCCGGCCGGGCGGACCGCACCACGATCGTGCTCGCACACCGCCGGTCGACGCTCGCGCTCGCGGACCGCATCGCCGTCCTGGACGGCGGCCGCATCGTCGATGCGGGGACCGAAGCGGAGCTGCTGGAGCGTTCTGCGCTGTTCCGCACGCTCATCCATCCCGAGCTGGACATCGCCCCCGAACCCGGTATCCGGCGAACACCGGCCGCCGGCCGGGACGCCCCTGCACCGGCGGTGCCTGCGGATCCGCCGGCCGACGTGCTGTGGCCGCAGACGGCGCCCGAGGCCGCGGAGCTCGAGCCGTCGGGCGACGCCCTCGGCATGCCGACCGCCACGCCGCAACTGCGCAAGGCCCTCGACGCCCTGCCCCCGGCTACCGAGGATCCCCGGATGGACCACCGGGACCTGCGTTCCCCCGATCCGCAGTTCCGGTTGCGCCGCATGCTCGGCCCCGTCGCCCCGCTCCTCGCCGTCGTCGCACTGCTGCTGGCGATGGACACCGGCGTGGGGCTGTCGTTCCCGATCATCGTCCGGTTCGCCATCGACCACGGCGTGGTGCCGCACCGCCCCGCGGTCCTCTACCTCACCGCGCTCGGCGCCGCCGCCGTCGTCGCCGTCAACTGGTTCGTCGTGTCCCGGATGACGCTGCTCACCGCCCGCGCCGGCGAGCGTCTGCTCTACGCACTGCGGGTGCGCAGCTACAGCCACCTGCAACGGCTCGGGCTCGACTACTACGAGACGACTCTGTCCGGCCGGATCATGACGCGGATGACCACCGACGTCGACGCCCTCTCGTCGTTCCTGCAGACCGGCCTGTCGACGGCCGTCATCGCCGTGCTGACCATCATCGGCGTCCTCGCCGCGCTGCTGGGCACGGACCTGATGCTGGGGCTCGTGGCCGCATGCGCGCTGCCTCCGCTGATCGCCGCCACCGTCGTGTTCCGGCGGGTGTCCTCGGCCGCCTACACGACCTCACGCGAGCGGGTGTCCGCCGTCAACGCCGACTTCCAGGAGAACATCACCGGCCTGCGCACCACCCAGGCCCACCGGCGCGAGGCGCATGCGGCCGACGCCTTCGCCGCGCTCGCCGAGTCCTACCGCCGCTCCCGCATCCGCGCCCAGTTCGCCATCTCCGTGTACTTCCCCCTGATCACCCTCATCTCCGATCTGGTGCTGGCGGCGATCGTATTCGTCGGCGCCCACCAGGTGGCCGCCGGCGGCACCTCCGCGGGCACGCTCGCCGCGTTCGTGCTCTATCTGGGCCTGCTCTTCGGCCCGGTCCAGCAGCTCTCCCAGGTTTTCGACGGGTATCAGCAGGCGCGCGTGGGCCTGCGCCGGATCGGGGAGCTGCTGCGCACCCGGAGCTCGATCGCCGACACGGCGGGGACCGCGGACGCCGTGGAGCCGTCCCGTCTGGACCGGGGCATCACGCTGGACGACGTCGGGTTCCGGTACGCGCCCGAGTCCCCCCCGGCGCTCACCGGGATCACGCTCGACATCGCCGCCGGGTCCACCGTCGCCCTCGTCGGGCGCACCGGCGCGGGCAAATCGACGATCGTCAAGCTGCTCGCCCGGTTCTACGACGCCACCTCCGGGGCGGTCCGCGCGGACGGCGTGGACATCCGCCGTTTCCCCCTCCAGCAGTACCGCCGCCGCCTCGGGCTCGTGCCGCAGGAGGCGCACCTGTTCACGGGGACCGTGGCCGACAACATCGCGTTCGGCCGTCCCGATGCGTCGCGCCCCCGGATCGAGGAGGCCGCACGCGCGGTCGGGGCGCTGCACACCATCGGCGGGCTCGACGGCGGCATGCTGCATCCCGTGGGCGAACGCGGGCAGGGGCTGTCCGCGGGGCAGCGACAGCTCATCGCGCTGGCGCGCGCCGAACTCGTCGATCCGGACCTGCTCCTGCTCGACGAGGCGACGGCCGCGCTCGATCCGGTGACGGAACTCACAGTCCTCGAAGCCGGCCGCCGCGTGCGCCGCGACCGCACCGCCGTGCTGGTCGCGCACCGCCTCGCAACCGCAGAACAGGCTGATGAGATCGTCGTCGTCGACGGCGGCGGAATCGTGGAACGCGGCTCGCCGCAGACCCTTCGCCGATCCGGCGGACACTATGCGCGACTGCTCTCCGCCGCGGCCGCTGCGGAGCCCGCGCGCACGTGACGCACCCCTGTCCGGGGGGTACGTCGGACAGGGGCCGCACGCCACGTTCGGCGACGCCGCGGATCGGGACGACGGTCATGCCGGGACAGTGGGAACACGATAGCCTTGTACAGGCATGCACGCTGATCGATGAGCGAAGAACGAAAC
>CAYVJJ010000162.1:0-6406 GCA_964451655.1 uncultured Mycobacteriaceae bacterium
GCTCAGGCCACCGGGACCGCTCAGGCCACCGGGACCGCTCAGGCCGCCGGGAACCCGGCTGCGCAGGCCGACACCGGTGCGGCCACGGTGACCGCTGATCAGGCCGCCGACGGGCTGTCGGAGGAGTCCCGGACTGCGGACGACGGCGACCGGGCCGCCGCGGCCCCGGCCGGTCCGTCCCAGTCGGCGCAGAACGGTCCGGCGGACCGGAATGCGGCCGGCCAGGGCGCGGCGGCGCAGGATGGGCCGAACGCGCAGGGTGAGGGACCGGCCGGTCCCGTCACCGAGGCCGTGAACGACGTGGTCGATCAGGTCGGCGCGGCCCTGGGCGTGCGGTGAGCGCACGCGGGCCCGCCATCGCCTGAGAGCGCGGGTGCGGCGACAGCAGCGGGGCCGGCCGGGACAGTTCCCGGCCGGCCCCGCTGCTGTGCTGTGTGAGCCCGGGCCCTCAGGCGATGGCGATCACCTCACCCGCCGTTCATCTCACCCGCGCAGCGTGGCCATCGCGTCGATGCGCTCGGCCGCCTGGGTCATGATGCGCCCGATCAGCTCTTCGCAGGTGGGCAGATCGTCGATCATGCCCACCACTTGACCGGACGCGAGCACACCGGCGTCGGTGTTGCCGTCCACCAGCCCCGCCTTGAGCAGCATGGGGGTGTTGCCCGCCATGATGATCTGCTGCCAGGTGCGGTCGGAGGATCTCTTCATCGCGAGTCCGTCGCGCATCAGCGTCGACCACTTCATGCCGGTCATCGACTTGAACTCGGTGGCGTTCTTCGCGGCTGCGGCGAGGCCCTTGACGTAGCTGCCCTTCTCCAGCGCGTCCACCAGTCCGGTGTTGAGCACGCGGTGCGGCATGCCGTCGACCTTGCGGGAGACGGTGGTGTCCTGCAGACCCCGCTTGAGATACTCCTGCTTGACCGAGTCCGGCACCGCCGAGTCGGAGGTGAGCAGGAAGCGCGTGCCCATCGCGACGCCCGCCGCTCCGTAGGACAGGGCCGCGGCGAGCCCGCGTCCGTCGAAGAAACCGCCCGCGGCCACGACCGGGATGCCGCCGTCGCCGAGCGCATCGATCACGCTGGGCAGCAGCAGGGTGGTTGCGACGCCGCCGGTGTGGCCGCCGCCCTCGCCGCCCTGCACGATCACCGCGTCGGCGCCCCAGGAGGCCACCTTCACGGCGTGCTTGGCGGCCCCGATGGACGGGATCACCACGACTCCGTTGTCCTTGAGCTTGGCGATCAGGTCCTTCTTCGGCGCCAAGGCGAACGACGCGACACGGACCTTCTCGCGGATCAGCAGGTCGATCCGCTCGGCGGCGTCGGTCGCGTCGGCGCGGATATTCACGCCGAAAGGCTTGTCGGTCAGCGACTTCGTCTTCTTGACCGCCGCCTCGAGCTCGCCGTAGGTCATCGTCGCGGACGCGATGATGCCCAGGCCGCCGGCGTTGGCCGTGGCGGCGGTGAGGCGCGGCCCGGAGACCCAGCCCATGCCGGTCTGCACGACGGGGTGCTCGACGCCCACCAGCTCGGTGAACCGGGTGGTGATCCGCGGCGTGCTCACTGCGCGACCTCGCGGTCACGCAGCGACCTGGGGTCGATGACCTCGCGGATGAGCCGCAACTCCTCCTCGGAGGGCTCGCGGGTGACGTCCGCGGCCTCCAGCCCGTCGATCTCGAAGGACGTGTTCTCGCGCACCTGCTCGGCCGTGACCCCCGGGTGCAGGCTCAGCGCGTGCATGGTCCGGCCGGGGCCGCTGTAGTCGAACACACCGAGATTCGTCACGACGCGATAGTTGTTGAGGAACCTGTAGGCCGGGTTGTCCGGATCGGCCTTGTCGTAGCCGACGCCGCACACCACGTCGACCTGCTCGGCGAACACGCGCGTGGAGTGCTTGCCCACCCAGTAGCTGGTGGCGTGGTTGATGGCGTTGCCGGGACCGCCGCGCACGCCGAACATCTGGCGCGTGGGCTTGTCGAGCGGCCCGAATGCGGAGATGTTCTGGTTGCCGTACCGGTCCAGCTGGTTGGCGCCCATCACCACATGCCGGCGGCCCCAGGCGACCACGTCGAAGACCTTCGAGAAGGGCATCCAACCCTCCACCCGGCCCTTCCCGCCGAGCCCGGGGGTGTCCGCCAGGATCAGCGCGTTGCCGTCGGTGATCAGCAGGTCCGGCTCGGTGGTCAACCGGGCGAGGCGCGCCCCGATCGACGGCAGAGTGGCCATGGGGGACGCCATGATCTCGCCCGCGCCGGCGAACATGTCCGCGCATGCGACGGCGCAGTACTCGGCCCTGGTCACGGTGTCGTTCGTGGTGGCGCTCATGCGTTCTGCTCCTTCTGGTCCTTCCGGTCCTTCGCGAACTGCGCGACGGCCGCCTGGTAATCGGCTTCGCTGCCCGACAGGTAGGTGTCGACGAACGTGCGCCACGCCTCGGGGTCCTTGGCGGATTCGGCGTAGTGGCGCTGGAACGCCTCATCGCGCCCGTAGGAGCCGGCGAAGGTGAAGTGCGCGCCGGACCGGGCCTCGGTGACGGAGTCGACCATCATACGGTTGACCAGAAGCGCTTGTTGCGGAACCGATTCGACGAGCTCCTCGGTCGGGACGATCTTCTCGGCCGACAGGATCCGCTGCTGCGCGGACATCAGGTGCAGGTCGTCGAAGTAGGGGTCCACACCAGTGTAGGCGGCGTTGCCGCGCTCGTCGGCGAGATCCATGTGCACCAGCGCAGCATCGAGTTCCAGCGCCGGCATGGCCAGCAGTGTCTCGTGGCGCCCCTCCGCGTCCGCGTACGGCGAGGTGACGGTCTTGAGCTCGTCGCCCCAGAACTCCGGGACGCTCGACCCGAGACCGGCGCGGATCGGCTGGAACGGCATGCGCGCGGCGGCGGCCTGCAGGCCGGCCTTGACCATGCCCTCGTCCATCTCGCGGGCTTCGATCGTGCCCTCGGTGCGCGCCTTGGCGAACCACGGATCGTAGAACGGCTTCGAGTCCAGCGAGACGAACCCGTAGTACGCGCGCTTGACCTTGCCGGCCGAGATCAGCAGCCCCAGGTCCGGTCCCAGGTAGCCGACGACCGTCAGGTCGGTGACGTCCGTGCGCAGCAGTGCGCGCACCAGGGCCATCGGCTTGCGCCGGGAGCCCCAGCCGCCGAGGCCGATCGTCATGCCGGACTCGATCCCGGCCACGGCCTCATCCAGTGAACGGCGCTTGTCGCGCATCTGTGCCATTTACTCGGCCCCTTCGTCAGGTGTGTTCGATTTGGGCTTGCCGGTGGCCACGAACGCGTCGCGGTGCTGATCGGCGACCCCGGCCAGGTTGAGTTCGTAGGTGTAGCGCTGCTCGAGCAGGTAGCTGGCCTTGACGTCCATCGGGTCGATGCCGTTGATGGCGGCCTTCGCGGCGCGGATCACGTTCGTGTCCTTGTCCGCGATCTTCCGCGCCACCTCGCGGGCGGCTGCGTCGAGCTCTTCACGAGGGACCACCGCGTGCACCGACCCGAAGTGCTCGAGTTGCTGCGCGGTCACGTTCTGGGCCGTGTAGTACAGCGTGCGCATCATGTGCTGCGGCACCAGGCGCGACAGGTGCGTGGCGGCGCCGAGCGCACCCCGGTCCACCTCCGGCAGCCCGAAGACCGCGTCGTCCGAGGCGACGATGACGTCCGCGTTGCCGACCAGGCCCACGCCGCCGCCGACGCAGAAGCCGTTCACGGCGACGACCACGGGCACCTCGCAGTCGTAGACGGCCGAGAACGCGGCCGCGCAGCCGCGGTTGGCGCCGATCAGGGCGTCGAACCCCTCGGTCCGCTGCATCTCCTTGATGTCGACCCCGGCGTTGAAGCCGCGGCCCTCCGCCCGCAGGATCACGACGTGCGTGCTGCGGTCGCGGCCGGCGGCCAGGACGGCGTCGGCCAACTCGAACCACGCGGCGGACGGCAGTGCGTTCACCGGCGGGTAGTCGACGGTGACGGTGGTGATCCCGTCCCCGCTCGAAGTGGACGTGATGCCCATGTGTGATTCCTTACCTCGGGGTCGAACCGTGCGCGGACCGCGCGGATCGGGGGCCGCGGCCCGCAGTGCGGGCCTTCCGGCCGCTCCGGCCCGTTCTGCGGCGCCGGGCTTAACAACCAAGCGATTGCTTGGTACGTTACCAGACGAGTGCCCCCGGATAAGGAGTGAATGCAGTGAGCGGATTGGTGGACGGCCGCATCGTCATCGTGACCGGTGCGGGACGGGGAATCGGGCGTGAGCACGCGCTGGCCTTCGCGGCCGAGGGGGCCAAGGTCGTCGTCAACGACCTGGGCGCCGGCGCGGACGGTGCGGACACGGGCGAGCACCCGGCAGAGCAGGTCGTGGCGGAGATCAAGGCCGCCGGAGGCGAGGCCGTGGTCAACGGGGACGACGTGGCCTCGTGGGACGGCGCGCAGAACCTGATCAAGACCGCCATCGACACCTTCGGCGGACTCGATGTGCTGGTCAACAACGCCGGGTTCCTCCGGGACCGCATGCTGGTCTCGATGGGGGAGGAGGAATGGGACGCCGTGACGCGCGTGCACCTCAAGGGGCACTTCGCGCCGCTGCGTCATGCCGCCGCCTACTGGCGCGCCGAGTCCAAGGCCGGCCGGCCGCGCCAGGCACGCATCATCAACACGACCTCCGGCGCCGGGCTCCAGGGCAGCATCGGGCAGGGCAACTACGCGGCGGCCAAAGCGGGCATCGCGGAGATGACGATCCAGGCGGCCGCGGAGATGGGCAACTACGGCATCACGGCCAATGCGATCGCGCCGGCCGCCCGCACCCGGATGACCGTCGGCGCCGGCGGCGCGATGGCCGAGGCGATGGCCGCGCCCGAGGAAGGCTTCGACGTGATGGACCCGGCGAACATCTCCCCCCTGGTGGTGTGGCTGGGAAGCACCGAGTCCGGCGACGTCACCGGGAGGGTGTTCGAGGTCGAGGGCGGCAAGGTGACCGTGGCCGAGGGGTGGCGGCACGGGCCCAGCTGGGACAAAGGCGCCAAGGTGGACCCCAAGGAGCTGGGGCCGGTCGTCAAGGATCTGCTGGGCAAGGCGGAGACGCCGACGCCCGTCTACGGCGCGCGCTGAACAGCGCTGCCGACGGGGGCGAGTGAGAGAGGCCGGCGGTTCCAGGGAACCGCCGGCCTCCGCTGTCCCGGTCAGTGGTTCACGGCGCTGCCGGGCCACTGCTGCGACAGGGCACCGTCCACGGCGATCAAGGTCTACGCCGGCCAAGCGGATTCTGCCGGATCACCGCGGCGAAACGGCAGAATCCGCTTGGCCGGTGAACGATCGGATGCGGACGACCGGGTCCGCGCCGTCTACCGCCCCAGTTTGGTGCGCACCACCAGGTTGCTGCCGGGGAAGCAGGCGGCCAGTTCGCCACGGGTCTCCTTGAGGGTGGAGGTGCCGAACCCCTGCCCGCGGCTTTCGGGCCTGATCCACAGCCGCAGCTCCACCTCGCCGTGATCGCCCAGTTCACCGACGGCCAGCCCCACGCACTCTCCGTCCGCCGCAGGATCTTCCACCACATACCAGGCGGCCGTCTCGTCGTCGATCCGCCGGAGCCCGTCCTCGATCGCCGAGTCCACCTGATCCGGCGCGTGCAGGGTCGAGCCGTCCTCGCGCGGCTCGGTGGCGCGCGCCCGGTAGAGCGAGACGTCCGGCTCCTGCCTGGCGAACGGGCGCAGGCGCACATCGCGCCCGCCCGGCGCGATCCAGTTGAGGGCGCTGTTGGCGTCCTCGAGCTCGTCGCGCATGCGTCTCAGGTCCTGACGGTTGAGCCGCCACAGCTGCAGGTTCAGCACGGCCTCGGCATGCTCAGCCGGAATGTCCAGCAGCCGTTGGATATTGCGGCCCGCATCGTCGCGGTCGATGGATTCGACGATCGCGTCGAGCACCTCGTGGCGACGCTCCAGCGCGGAGACGAGGTTGTCCAGCAGTGCCCGGCGGTCGAGGGTCGGTTCGGTGGTCGTCATCGGGTTGCGCTCCTGACGGTGGATGGACGAGGCCGACGGTGCCCAGTGTAGGCGCGGGCTCCCGCGTGATCGTCAGATTCGTTCGATGATGGTGCCGGCGGCCAGCGCCCCGCCCGCGCACATGGTGATCAGGGCGCGTTCGCCGTCGCGGCGCTCGAGCTCGTGCAGCGCGGTGGTGATCAAACGCGCGCCGGTGCAGCCGACGGGGTGGCCCAGCGCGATGGCGCCGCCGTTGACGTTGACCCGGTCCATGTCCGGCTTGTGCTGCGACGCCCACGACAGCGCCACCGACGCGAACGCCTCGTTGACCTCGAACACGTCGAAGTCGCCGATCGCCATCCCGGAGCGGTCCAGCAGCCGCTGCGTGGCCTGCACGGGGCCGTCGAGGTGGTAGTAGGGCTCGGCGCCGACGAGGGCCT
>CAYVJJ010000163.1:0-2621 GCA_964451655.1 uncultured Mycobacteriaceae bacterium
CGACGGCGAGGTGATCCGCGGGCTGTACGCGGCGGGCAACTCGATGGCCGCGCCCAGCGGATACGTCTATCCGGGCGGCGGCAACCCCATCGGCACGTCGATGGTCTTCGCGCACCTGGCGGCCCGGGACATCGCCGCCGGCGGCGACTAGTACGGCCCGCCGCGGCCGCGTGCCGTCCTCGGCACGGAGGTCGGTTCTCCGCATTGTGGGTTCAAGCGGTTGAGCGCAGAATGGGGGGGTCACCGTCCATCGCGCGGCACCGGGAGTGCGCCATGGCTCTGCTCTACTCGCTCCTGTACGGCATCGGGTACACCCCCTGGGAGGGGCATGCGGACTACGGGCCGCTGCCGGACGTGCTCAGCACGCGCGCACCGGGCCGCGCGCTGGACGCCGGGTGCGGGACGGGCCGGCACGCGGTGATGCTCGCCGAGCACGGCTGGGAGGTCGTCGGTGTCGACGCCGTGGCCACTCCGCTCGGCCGGGCGCGGGCTCGGGCGGAGGAGGCGGGAGTCGCGGCGCGCGCCCGGTTCCTGCGCGGGGACGTGGCCGACCTGTCCGCGGTGCTGGCGGACGGGCGGTTCGATCTGATCGTCGACGTCGGCTGCATGCACGGACTGGCCGGGGCGGCCAAAGCGCGGTATGCCGCCTGGTTGACCGGGCACACCGATCCGGGCGCCGACTTCGTGGCGGCCGCTGCTCTTCCCCGGCGCGGGCCCGGCCCCAAAGGCATCGATCACGAAGCGATGGCGCGGGTGCTCGGACCGCGGTGGCAGTCCGTCGATGACGTGCCCGCCGACGCCGGAATGGGCAGAGGACCGCTGCGCGGGGCCGCCTTCCGGTGGCACCGGTTCCGCCGGGTATGACGTGGTAGCCGAGCGGAACCGCGCGCGGGCACCGATCGGGAATACGTGTTCGCCGTGCACGGTCGGGCCGCGGATGGTGTGCTGTGTGTGCGCCTGAGGGTGCGTATGCCATGAAGACGTGCCGTCCGGCACCGGCCACGGAGGTGTAGTCCCATGACCTTGTCGCTCAGCATCATCGGTTGGATCATCATCGGCGGACTCGCAGGCTGGATCGGCTCCAAGATCATGGGGACCGACAAGCAGCAGGGGATCGTCCTCAACGTCGTCGTCGGCGTGGTCGGCGGCATCGTGGGCGGGTGGATCCTGGGATGGGTCGGCGTCGACGTGGAGAGCGGGGGCTGGATATTCAGCTTCCTGACCTGCCTCGCCGGCGCCTGTGTGCTGCTCTGGGTGGTGAAAGCGTTCAGCGGCGGCAAGAATCGGGCATGATGGCTCGTCTGCTCTGAGCCGGGGCCGGCCCCGGCCGTCGCTGCGCCGCCGTCAGTAGTCGGGACGGCGGCGCAGCGACTTCGTCTGACCGCGGCGCTTCTTCGCGTCGAGCCGGCGCTGCTGCGCCGCGCGGGACGGAGTGCGTCTTCTCCGCGACCGCGGCGGGGGCGCGGCGAGCGCGCCGCGGAGCAGGGCGGCGGCGCGCTCGCGCGCGGACTGGCGGTTGCGCAGTTGCGAGCGGTGTTCGGACGCCGACACCGTCAGAACGTCGCCGGCGATCCTGTGCGCCAGTGCGGTGCGAATCCGGGCACGCTGTGCATCGGTGAGCCCGTCGACGCGGCCGAGCAGCACCACGAGTTCCACCCGGGAGTCGGTGGTGTTCACGCCCTGTCCACCCGGACCGCCGGAACGGGAGAAGCGCCACCGCATCGCGGACTGCGGAATTGTCAGGCCGCCGGTGACCACGAGTCCGTCGGTGACGTCGGCAGCTGCGCGCCCGGTCCCGCCGGGCGCGCCGTGCCGCGCGTCTGCCGTGTCCACCGGTGCGATGGTAACGGTACCGCGGCGTGTGCGCCGGGGACGGGCGACGGGGCCTGACCGGGCGCGCGAGCGGTGAACGGCACAGCGGCCCCGGCCGTCGCTCGCGATGGGCGCTGTCAGCCGCCCTCGTACGGCACCGTCGTGACGACGACGGTGTCGGACGTGGCGCCGCCGTTGGTGGTCAGCGTGTATTCGACGTCGCCCGGGCCGGTGGTCATGATGCCGGACTTGCCGTCGTTGCGGGCGGGGAAGATCTCCGGCTCGTCGATGGAGATCGACTTCTCGCCGGATTCACCGGTGTCGGTGTTGGTCCAGTGCAGCGTCGCCTCCAGGCCGCAATCGCCGATCCCGAAGACACCGACGTTCCACGTCGCCACGGCGGAATCCGGGTAGCCCTCGCCGTTGATGTTCACGGAGACGCCGCCCCAACAGGTGCCCGACGGTGAGCCGCCCACGGCCAGGACCGCGTCGTCGCCGGGGTTGAACACTTCGGGCAGATTCGACAGCCCGCCGAGGGAGCCGGTCGGCCCCAACGGGCCTTCCTGCGCGCCGGCGCTTGTGGCGAGGGCGACGGGGGCGCTGACGGCGAGCGCGGCAGCGCCGAGGGCGGCGCCGATCGTGCGGTGGCGTGGTGATCGCATGGTTGCCTCCGGTGATCCGCCCCTTCCCGGTCGTCTCGACACGGCGGGGCGGAAAGACGCTGTAGTCGATGTGAAAGGGGTATCGATCTACGGTGCGCAAGCGTTATCGGGGCGATCAACCCGGTACAGCGGCAAGGCCTCCGGCCG
>CAYVJJ010000163.1:2721-6346 GCA_964451655.1 uncultured Mycobacteriaceae bacterium
ACAGCGGCAAGGCCTCCGGCCGGCGCCGTTGAGGCGCCGGATGCGAGCGGCCCCGGACTACGAGTCCGGGGCCGCGTCGCCGGATGCGCTGATCGCGCGGAATCCGGCAGCCCTGGACGCATGGCCGGACGTGGTGCTGCGCCGCAGGGCCGTCTCGCGCCGCAATCGCAGGCCCGCCCACCGACGAGTGCGGCTTCACTCCATGTCCGGCCCTGCCCGGTGGATGGAACGTTCCGGGCAGGGCCGACCCCGACCACCATGGGTTCAAAATGGCCAGGTGGCGCCGCCCCATAAGGAGGGGATGGGGCGACGGCCTCCATAGTTGCATAATCAACAAACAGGTGTCCACAGAATGGGTCTCATTATGTGAGAACGATTTTCATGATTCGTCAATTCGCGGGCGTCCACATGCGAGGTGTGCGAAGGGTGCGGACCGACCGTGGCCTGGGGTGTCCGCCCGCGCCGAGGCCGGGGACTCGGGTGATCGAAAGCGCGCAACGTGGTCGGTGTCCGCGTTGCGGGTGACCCAGGGGATCCGCTCAGGAGGGTGGGCAGGGCAGGCAGTGCGGGCCTGACACGGTCCCGAGCGAGAAGCCTTGGCGGAGGACTCGCGCGGGACCGGTCAGCCGGCAAAGCAGATCACGCAATGTCCGGCCACTCTGATCGTAAGTTCGCTGCCCCACCGCCGCTTGGTGACGAGTCCTGGATGGGGCCGTTGTCATTCATACGGATGACAATCACACGGGATTCCGTCGGCTGAACGACGGTCGGGAGCCGGGTGTCGCGTTCGCAGGTCCGCCCACCTACGAACGCGGCACCTGGCGCGGCGCCGCCCGGACTGATGGAACGTCCCGAGCGAGGCCCGGACGCCCGGGCAGTGTCCCGCATCCGGGCCGGCGTCGTTTCCGCCGGCTGCGTCCACGTCGTCAGTCGTAGATGACGTCCTGCCCCGTGCGCTTGAGCTCGGCGAGCCCGTCGCGCATGGCCTGCACCTGGTCGGGGGCGTGCCCGACCCAATCGGTGAGTTCGCCGACGATCTTCACCGGCTTCGGAGTGCGGTACGAGCGCGTCGGATTGCCGGGGTACTTCTTGTCGGTGACGTTGGGGTCGTCCTCCACGTCACCGTCGGGCTCCACGATGTAGATGCGCCCGGGGCCGTCGCCGACGGCGAACTCGGCGCCCCACACTGCGGCGTCCAGCGTCAGCGTCACGTAGACGTGGTTCATCACCCGGTCGCTGTCATAGTTCGATCGGCGGCCGGGCAGGAGGTAGTCGCCGATGGCGAGGTCGGCTCTGGTGCCGTGCAGAAAGGCACCTGACTCATGGACTTCAAACGGTTCGGGCGCGTCGGCCACGGATCCTCGATTCGTCGTCATCGCTGGTCGAGTGATTATGCGGCGCGTCCCCGGCCTTGCCGCAAGCCCCGGTGCCCGTCGTATAGTGAAAGCGGCAGGCGGAGCACTCTCTGCATCAGAGCGAAGTCGGCGGCCCGCGATCGCGGCCCTCGGCCGAATAGCACTAGGCCCCGCCCAAGAGGACGGAACGCCTCGGGCGGGGCCGGCCCCGGCACCGGGAAAGTGACCGGGAGGGGTGCCGCCCCACACTGGGGAGGGTGCTCCGGGGCGGCACGATCATCTTTACTACCCGCACATAGGCACCGAGCGTCCGCGGGTCCCACTCTGTGAGTACAGGTTTGCGCCATACGCTCTCTGACACGCTCTGTGACTCCGCCCGGGTTTGATGCCGCTGCTGCCTGAGTACGGAAGGATGCGGGACTCAGGCGGCCTCGATCCGGTGCATCCCGCAAATGGGGAGTCGCTGCGCACCCGGTGGGAGTGGGCGGTGCGACTCGCCGAGGTGGATGGGGAATCGATCCCGCCCTGGACGGTATTGCTGCATGAATGCTGCACGAGCCCGCCGGTCAGGACCGGCCGCATCAGCGTAATACCAGGTAGGTGCTGGTGCCCCCGGTCGGACTCGAACCGACACTGGACGGGTTTTGAATCCGTTGCCTCTGCCAATTGGGCTACGGGGGCCTGCGCTATGCAGCTTAGCGGGCGGCGGACTGCACCCCAATTGGGCCTCCGGCAGCGCGCACGGTCGCCTACGGTCATAGGATCTTCTGCGGGACGCCGGTGGAACGGCGGCCGGGCAGGCCCGGCGGTGACAGTACAGGGCGGTGTGCCTCGTCCGGCAGGAGAGTGCGGAGGGAGCGGACACCACATGGCGGATCACCCCGCGCGTCCGGACGAGGGCCGCGAGCCCGGGCGGGCGCTGCGTGTGCTCGTCGCCGAGGACGAGGCGCTGATCCGGCTGGATCTGGTGGAGATGCTGCGCGAGGTCGGCTACGAGGTGGTGGGGGAGGCCGCCGACGGCCAACGCGCAGTGGACATGGCCGCCGAACTCGGGCCGGACCTGGTCATCATGGATGTGAAGATGCCGCGGCGTGACGGCATCGACGCCGCGTCGGAGATCGCGTCCCGCCGTATCGCGCCCGTCGTGATCCTCACCGCGTTCAGCCAGCGGGAGCTGGTGGAGCGCGCCCGGGACGCCGGCGCGATGGCGTATCTGGTCAAGCCGTTCTTCGTCTCCGATCTGGTGCCCGCGGTGGAGCTGGCGGTCAGCAGGTTCGCGGAGCTGCACGCCCTCGAGCGCGAGGTGCAGTCGCTGGCGGACCGGCTGGAGACCCGTAAGCTCGTCGAGCGCGCCAAGGCGGCGCTGATGCAGGCCGACGCGATGACCGAGCCGGAGGCGTTCGCCTGGATCCAGCGTGCGGCGATGGACCGGCGCACCACGATGAAATCCGTCGCGAAGATGATCGTGGAGAACATCCGCGGAACGGACTGAGTCCGGCAGTTCCGAGCGGCGGGCCCGCCGCTGCGGCCGTCCGGTCCGTGCCGCGCCCCGGATTCCGGTGCCCGGCGGTCGGGGGACATAGACTCGGGCCCGTGAGTCCCGCAGCGAAGAGTCCCGCGTCCCGTACCTCCGCCGCATCCGGCGCCGCTCCCGGCACGTCCTCCGCTTCGGACTCCGGCGACACGCGCCCGGTCCTGCTGCTCCTGGACGGGCACTCGCTGGCCTACCGTGCGTTCTATGCGCTGCCGGTCGAGAACTTCTCGACCTCCACCGGCCAGCACACCAACGCGGTCTACGGCTTCACCTCCATGTTGATCAATCTGCTGCGCGACGAGGCCCCCACGCATGTGGCGGCGGCGTTCGACGTCTCGCGCAAGACCTTCCGTTCGGAGAAGTTCCCGGACTACAAGGCCAATCGCGCCAAGTCGCCCGACGAGTTCGCAGGGCAGGTGCCGCTGGCCAAGGAGGTGCTCGACGCGCTCAACATCCCGACGATGGAGTTGGACGGCTTCGAGGCGGACGACATCATCGCCACACTCGCCACCCAGGCGCAGTCGCTCGGATACCGGGTGCTGGTGTGCACGGGCGACCGGGACTCGCTGCAGCTGGTCACCGACGACGTGACGGTGCTCTACCCCAAGAAGGGCGTCTCGGACCTGGTGCGGTTCACCCCCGAGGGCGTCGAGGAGAAATACGGGCTGACCCCCGCGCAGTACCCGGACTACGCGGCGCTGCGCGGCGACCCCAGCGACAACCTGCCGGGCATCCC
>CAYVJJ010000164.1:0-6338 GCA_964451655.1 uncultured Mycobacteriaceae bacterium
CGCTGGCGGGAGCTGGCGGAGGAGGTGCGCGAACACCAGTTCCGCTACTACGTCAAGGACGCCCCGACTGTGTCCGACGCGGCCTTCGACGAGTTGCTGGGCGAGTTGAACGCGCTGGAGGAGCAGTACACGGACCTGCGGGTGCCGGACTCGCCCACGCAACTGGTCGGCGGCGCCGGGTTCACGACGCAGTTCGCGCCCGTGGAGCACCTCGAGCGGATGCTGAGCCTCGACAACGTTTTCAGCGCCGAGGAATTGGGCGCGTGGATCCGCCGCACGGAGGCGCAGGCGGGCAAGGCGGTCGACTACCTGTGCGAGGTGAAGATCGACGGTGTCGCCATCGACCTGGTCTACGAGGGCGGACGCCTCACCCGCGCCGGTACCCGCGGCGACGGCCGGGTGGGCGAGGACGTCACCCTCAACGCCCGCACCATCGGCGATATCCCCACCCGGCTCACCGGCACCGACGAGTTCCCGGTGCCCGAGGTGCTGGAGGTGCGCGGCGAGGTGTTCTTCCGCCTCGAGGATTTCGAAGAGCTCAACGCGTCGCTGGTCGCGGAGGGCAAGGACCCCTTCGCGAACCCGCGCAACTCGGCGGCCGGTTCGCTGCGGCAGAAGGACCCCGCCGTGACGGCGCGCCGCAGGCTGGGAATGGTCTGCCACGGCATCGGGCGGCGCACCGGTTTCTCGCCGGTGTCGCAGTACCACGCGTACGAGGCGCTCGCCGCCTGGGGGCTGCCGGTGTCGGCCCACACCACGCGGGAACGCGGCGCGGACGCGGTGCTCGAGCGGGCCGCCTACTGGTCCGAGCACCGCCACGACATCGAGCACGAGATCGACGGGTTCGTCGTCAAGGTCGACGACATGGCGCTGCACGACGAGTTCGGTGAGACGGCGCGCGCACCGCGGTGGGCCATCGCCCTCAAGTTCCCTCCTGAGGAGGTCAACACGCTGCTGCTCGATGTGCGCGTGGGGGTGGGGCGCACCGGACGGGTGACTCCGTTCGCGCTGATGCGGCCGGTCAAGGTGGCCGGTTCCACCGTGGCGCAGGCGACGCTGCACAACGCCTCGGAGGTGGAGCGCAAGGGCGTGCGGGTAGGGGACACGATCGTCATCCGCAAGGCCGGCGACGTGATCCCGGAGGTCCTCGCGCCGGTGGCCGAGGCGCGCCGCGGTGACGAGCGCGCTTTCGTCATGTCGACCCACTGCCCCGAGTGCGGGAGCCGGGTCGCGGCGGGTAAGGAGGGCGACGTGGACCTGCGCTGCCCGAACCCGCGGCACTGCCCGGCGCAGCTGCGCGAGCGCCTGTTCCACCTGGCAGGGCGGGGCGCGTTCGACATAGAGATGCTCGGGATGGAGGGTGCCGCCGACCTGCTGGGCGCCGGGGTGATCGCCGACGAGGGCGACCTGTTCACGATCGACGAGGCGGCGCTGCGCCGGACCGATGTCTACACCACCAAGGGCGGTGCGGTGTCCGCTACGGGGAAGCGGCTGCTGGAGCACCTCGGCACGGCGCGGGACCAGCCGCTGTGGCGGGTGCTGGTGGCGCTGTCGATCCGTCACGTGGGGCCTACGGCGGCGCGCGCGCTCGCCACCGAGTTCGGCAGCCTCGAGGCGATCGAGGAGGCCGACGAGGACCGGCTGGCCGCCACCGAGGGTGTGGGCCCCACGATCGCCGCCGCGATCATCGAATGGTTCCGCGTGGACTGGCATCGCGAGGTCGTGGCCAAGTGGCGCGCGGCGGGGGTGCGCATGGAGGACGAGCGGGACGAGTCGATCGATCGCAACCTCGAGGGACTCTCGATCGTCGTCACCGGCACGGTCGAGGGCTTCACACGTGACAGCGCCAAGGAGGCCATCGTGGTCAGGGGCGGGCGCGCCGCCTCGTCGGTGTCGAAGAAGACGGCCTTCGTGGTGGTGGGCGACGCCCCCGGATCCAAGTACGACAAGGCGCTGTCTCTGGGAGTGCCGGTGCTCGACGCGCACGGGTTCCGGCAGCTCCTCGAGGGCGGGCCGGACGCCGCTGAAGCTGTCGGGGGCGAAGGGGGTCGGCCCGGGCCGGCGTCCCCTCGCTGACCTCCTGGCCCGGTGCGGCGGGCCTTACTGCAGGACCGTGGAGATGATGCCGGCGATGTAGCCGAGCCGCGCCACCTCTGCGGGCCGGAACCGGGGGCCGCCGTTGCGCCCGAGCAGCAGCACCGGGCCGTCGGGGCCGACGGGAGCGGCGGCCAGCGCGATGTCGCCGCGCCGCCACGCCTCCGGCACCCAGTCGGCATCGGTGTCGACGACCTGGGCGGCGGAGACGAGGCTCGACAGGGGCGCCTGCGGCCAGGTCTCCGGAGTTCCGGGGCTGGCGTGCACCGGGGCGTCCCCCGAGTCGACGATCGCCGCCCAATGCACCTGCAGGGCCCGAGGCGCGGCGTCGACGAGACGGGCGAGACCGTGCCGGGGTGCGCCCGCCACCAACTCGATCAATTCCAGTTCGCGATGCGCGTCGAGGCTGCCCACGAACGGGCGGATCGCATCGACGTGGGTGTCGTCCAGGGCCTCGGCCGCGGTGATGAGGACGTCGGGCAACGCGCCGGTGGGCATCTCCACGACGATGTCGTCGACGGCGACACCACCGCTGCGCTCCACCACGTCGAGCGACTGGATGTCGGCCCCCGCCTCGCCGAGGGCGAGGGCGAGCAGGCCCAGCGTGCCGGGACGGTCGGGCAGGACGACGCGCAACAGATAGGACAACGAAGGCTCCTCGGCGGTGCACTGACGGTCGGGTCGTCGGCGGTTCTCAGCCGGCACCCATTCTTGCACCGTGCGGGGTCGCCGAGGCCGCCCCGCGCCGCGAGGCCGTGCGCGCCGGCCGACGGTGCGGGCCGTAGAGTTGATCCGGACCAGCAGAGAGCGTTGAGCATGCAGGCCGCCGCGCGGCCGGAAAGGGGCACCGGGTGCCGGAGATCTCCCGCGACGAGGTCGCACACCTCGCCATGCTGTCGCGGCTCGAACTGAGCGAGGCGGAACTGGACGAGTTCGCCGGCCAGCTCGACGCCATCCTCGGGCATGTGAAGACGGTCTCGGAGGCCGACACCGCCGAGGTGCCCCCGCTGTCCGAGATCACCGGCGTGACCAACGTCGGGCGCGCCGACGTCATCGCCCCCGGACTCACCGCGCAGGAGGCGCTCTCGGGCGCCCCGTCGGTGGAGGACGAGCGCTTCGTGGCCCCGCAGATCCTGGGAGATGAGCAGTGACCGATCCGACCCGCATGACGGCATCCGAGCTGGCCGAGAGGATCCATGCGCGCGAGGTCTCCTCCGTGGAGGCGACGCGCGCCCATCTGGAGCGCATCGAGGCCGTCGACGGCACCGTGGGCGCGTTCCTGCACGTGGCGGGGGAGCAGGCGCTGGCCGCGGCCGAAAAGGTCGACGCGGACCTCGCCGGCGGGGCCGCGCCCGCCTCGCCGCTGGCCGGGGTGCCGCTGGGGCTCAAGGACATCCTCACCACCACCGACATGCCCACCACGTGCGCGTCGAAGATCCTCGAGGGGTGGGTCGCGCCCTACGAGTCGACGGTGGTCGGCAAGCTGCGCGCGGCGGGCGTACCGATCCTCGGCAAGACCAACATGGACGAGTTCGCGATGGGCTCGTCCACCGAGAACAGCGCCTTCGGGCCCACCCGCAACCCGTGGGACACCGGCCGCATCCCCGGCGGATCCGGGGGCGGCTCGGCGGCCGCGCTCGCCGCGTTCGAAGCCCCGCTGACCATCGGCACGGACACCGGCGGATCGATCCGTCAGCCGGCGGCGGTCACCGCCACGGTCGGCGTCAAACCCACCTACGGGACCGTTTCCCGCTACGGGCTCGTCGCGGCGGCATCCTCGCTGGACCAGGCGGGCCCCTGCGCGCGCACGGTGCTCGATGCTGCGCTGCTGCACGAGGTCATCGCGGGTCACGACGCACGGGACTCGACCTCGATCGACGCCGCCGCGCCCGCGGTCGCCGATGCTGCGCGAGCGGGAGCCCGCGGCGACCTGTCCGGGGTGAGAGTCGGGGTGGTCCGCGAATTGCACTCGGACAGCTACCAGACGGGGGTCATCGGGTCCTTCGACGCGGCCGTGCAGCAGCTCAAGGATCTCGGTGCGGAGGTCGTGGAGGTCTCGTGCCCCGCCTTCGAGCACGCGCTGGCCGCCTACTACCTGGTGATGCCCAGCGAGGTCTCGTCCAACCTGGCGCGGTTCGACGCCATGCGCTACGGGCTGCGCGTGTCCGACGACGGTGCGCACAGCGCGGAACAGGTGATGGCCGCGTCGCGGTCGGCCGGATTCGGCCCGGAGGTCAAGCGGCGCATCATGATCGGCACATACGCCCTGTCCGCCGGCTACTACGACGAATACTACGGGCAGGCCCTGAAGGTGCGGGCACTGATCGCCCGCGACTTCGCCCGCGCCTTCGAATCCGTCGACGTGCTCGTGTCGCCGACCAGCCCGGTCACGCCGTGGAAGCTGGGCGAGAAGGTCGACGACCCGCTGGCGATGTACCTGTCCGACCTGTGCACGCTGCCCACCAACCTGGCGGGCAACTGCGCCATCTCCGTACCCTCCGGCCGGTCGGCCGACGACGGGCTGCCGGTGGGGCTGCAGATCATGGCTCCCGCCATGGCGGACGACCGGCTCTACCGGGTGGGCGCCGCATACGAGGCGGCGCGCGGGGCGATCGAGTACCCCGAGCTGTAGGTGCCGCGGGGCTGATCGGCTCACTCGCACTCGGTCAGCCCCTGCCCCTGCGCTGCGCCGTAGACATGGCCGGTGCCCTCGGGGCCGGAGCGGGACGTGATCACGTCGACGCTCGACTGCACGAAACTCACCACCGGCAGCCACGGCGGGGCTGCGGCGCGTGCACCGCCGGGCCCCGCATCCTCCGGCGGGCGTACGGCGAGCGCGGGGTCCCACCGCGGCACGGGGTCCGAGGCGTTCACGGTGACGGTCGACCGCGCGGGCACCGGGTCGTCGAAGCGGGCCGGCGGCCCCGTCCACAGCGCTCCGCACAGCATCCCCTGTGCATGCGGCGCCTCGGCGAGCGCCCGTGAACCCGCTGCGGCGCCGAGGCTTTCGCCGTACACGTAGAGGCCCGGACGGTCGGGCCCGGGCAGGGCCATGATCCGTTCCGACACCGCGTTGAGCAGAGCGCGGGCCGCGTCCGCCGCGTCATCCGGGGCGAACAGGTAGGACACCCAACTGGGGGTGTCCGCGTACTGCACCCCGATCTCGGCGACGTCGCCGTCGAACAATTCCTCGAAGCTCCGGGCCGCGGCTCCGTCGATCCAGCCCGACCCCGTCGGGACCATGACGACGACGGCGCTCTTCGACAGGCCGCCCAGGCGCACCAGGTCGTCGACGGCGAGTGCGGCGCGTGCCTCAGCGGTGGGTGCGGAGCCGAGACCCGCATAGGCCCGGACGCTCCGCGGGTCGGCCGTGTCCGCGACGAATCGGCGGCCGTGTTCGCCGAGCGTGTCGCCGCCGATCAGGGATCGGGGTCCGCCGGAGCGGGTCGGCAGCGCGGTGACGGTTCCCGCCGCCGATTCCGCCACGGCCGGACGCTCGTCGACGAGCCCGGCGCCCGCGACGGAACCGAGCGATACCGACGCGGTGAGGACCGCCAGCATACGGCGCGGGTGCGCACGGCACAGGCGCACCGACCCCAGAGTCAGCGCGCACGTCGCGGCGGCGACCCCCATCGCGCAGGCCCAGTACCAGCCGCCCCCCGCGTCGAAGCCGGCCACCGGGTGGGTCCGGGTCCACTGGGCGGACCAGGCGACCGCGGCGGTCACTGCACCGGCGCCGCCGGCGAGGGCCGCGAAGCCTGCGCGGTCGCGGCCGCGCGGGGTGCCGTCGCGCCGAACGGTGTGCGCCCACAGCCACGCCGTCAGTGCGGCGATGACGACACCCGTTGTCGCCAGCAGGCCGACCACCAGCCCCTCGACCACGGCTGAGCGGGGGAGCAGGCCCGGATAGACGCCGGCGACGGAGCCCGCGGCGGCACCGATTACCGTCCGTGTCCTCGGTGCAGCGCTGCGTGCGGCGGAGACCAGGGTGGAGGGGAGGAACCCGGTCGGATGCGGCACCGGTGCGCGGTCGGCCAGGCCGGGCCGGCCCGCAACCACGGCGGTCATGCCACCGCCTCCGCGGTCCGGCGCGCCGGGCCGGTGGCGCGGATGCGGCGGACGGAGCGCAGCGCCGCGGTGAGCCCTGTCCCAGCGGCCACGACCGTGCCGGCGGCGCCCACGCCGCCTACCGCGTAGAGCAGGACGCTCTCATCAAGGGGCGCACCGTAGTCCTGCCGCCAGGA